>NZ_JBSFZS010000087.1:0-34153 GCF_053600395.1 Streptomyces sp. NPDC005070
GGGCCGCAACCCCAAGTACGTCCAGTACGAGGGTCTGCGCCCGGCACGCCGAGAGCACGCTCCCCCGAGCTCTCGGCTCCGCTCGAGCAGGGGGGACCCCCATGACGCCGCCGGGCCCGCCCTCCGGGCGGACGACGCGACTTTGCGGACACGGCCTAGGGCGCGCTCGGCCACACCAGGACCATGTACGCGCCGCAGTACGCCGAACCGAGGACGGCGGCCGTGAGGAACAGCGTCCTGAGGCGGCGTGAGGCGCGGGCCAGGTACAGGGCCAGAGGGAGCAGCAGCGGGAAGCCGGGGAGCAGGAAGCGGGCCCGCGGGAAGTAGACGCCGCCGCTGCCGAGGACGATCAGCAGCAGGATCCCGGTGAAGACGAGGAGAGGGAGCGGCTGGTGGTCGCCCACCGACAGCGCGTACAGCGTCACGGCCGCCAGCAGGGTCACGGTCACCATCACCAGGAACAGCTCCGGCGAGGAGTTCTGCGCGAGGACCTCCCGCAGCCGGCGCACGGTCTCCGCGCCGCCGTCCCACTCGTTGTGCCACAGCCGCTGTACGGCGAAGTAGCCGTCCCAGCGGCCCAGCCTGTGCCCCACCCAGCCGACGTACGCGAGCCAGCCGGCCGGGGCCAGGACGATCGCGGCGAGCGCCCGGACGGAGAAGCCGCGGCGCAGCGACAGCAGCGCGGCCACGGCCACGGCGGCGGCCACCGCGACACCGGTGGGCCGGGTCAGCCCCGCGAGCGCCGCCAGCGAGGCGGCCCACAGCAGCCGGCCGGTGAGGACCGCGTACAGCGCCCACGCGGCGAACGCGGTGAACAGCGACTCCGTGTAGCCCATCCACTGGACGAGACCCACCGGCAGGGCCGCCCACAGCACGGTCAGCAGCACACCCGCGCGGCGGCCGTGGAGATGACTGCCGACCGCGTGGACGCCCCACGCGGCGACGAACGAACACACGACCGCGATCGCGAGCCCGGTCGAGGCGCGCGAACCGGGGGTCACGGCCGCGACGGCCTTGACCAGGACCGGGTAGAGCGGGAAGAAGGCCAGGTTGTTCGCGTCGAACGCGGTGCCCAGATGGCGCGCGTAACCGTGGTCGGCGATGCCGAGGTACCAGTCCGCGTCCCACTGGGCCGCCAGGATCGGCCAGACGCCGTGATGCCTGCGGTGCGCCCAGAGCGCGAGGGTGAGCAGTCCGGTGAGGCGGACGGCCGCGTAGGCGGTCAGGGCGGGGGCCGCGTGCCGCAGAGCGGCGCGGACCAGGGCGAGGAGACCGGCCGCGCCGGGCGCGTGCCGGGCGGCCGGGACGCCGGGGTCGGTCGCGCCCGGCGCCCTTCGGGGCGGGGCGGACGTCGGCCGGGAATCGGTCGAGGGCACGCGGCGGCTCCTGGGACTCGAAGGTGCGCTGCCGGTAACCGTTCCTCGGTCTTCCGGTGGCGCGCCGGAGCGCTGCGTCAACTGCCGTGCGGAAATCACCCGTAAGAAGGGCGAATGTCAGGTCTTCACCGGGACGGCTCCCCGCGTGGGAAGCGTCGGACGGCTCCCCGCGTGGGAAGCGTCGGACGGCTCCCCGCGTGGAAAGCGGCGCACGCCCCGGGTGGGAAGCGGCGGACGGGCCGCCTCCCACCCGGGGCGTGGGCTCAGATGCCGGCCGCGGCCGACAGGTCCCGCTTGATCGCCGTCAGCAGCTCGGCCGCCTTCGCGTGGGCCGCCGGGAGACCGTCATGGCCGCCGACGGGCACCACGACCTCCAGGTAGCACTTCAGCTTGGGCTCGGTGCCGCTCGGCCGGACGATGACCCGGGCGCCGTCCAGCGTGTAGCGCAGGCCGTCCGTGGGCGGCAGCTTGTCCGTCCCCCGGGTCAGGTCCTCGGCGCTGGTGATGGCGAGGCCCGCGAGCTCCGTGGGCGGCTGCTCGCGCAGCCTGCGCATGGCGTTCGCGATGACCGAGAGGTCCTCCACCCGCACCGAGAGCTGGTCGGTGGCGTGCAGCCCGTACGCGACGGCGATGTCGTCGAGGAGGTCCAGCAGGGTCCGGCCCTGCTCCTTGAGCTCCGAGGCCAGCTCGGTGACGAGCAGGGCCGCGGTGATGCCGTCCTTGTCGCGTACGCCGTCGGGGTCGACGCAGTAGCCGAGCGCCTCCTCGTACCCGAAGCGCAGCCCCTCGACGCGGGCGATCCACTTGAACCCGGTGAGCGTCTCCTCGTACGGCAGGCCCGCGCCCTCGGCGATCCGGCCGAGCAGCGAGGACGAGACGATCGACTCGGCGAAGACACCGCGCGCGCCGCGCCGCACCAGGTGCTCGGCGAGCAGCGCGCCCACCTCGTCGCCGCGCAGCATGCGCCAGTCGGCACCGGCCTTCACGGCCACGGCGCACCGGTCGGCGTCCGGGTCGTTGGCGATGATCAGGTCGGGTTCCGCCGCGCGGGCCGCCGCGAAGGCGAGGTCCATCGCGCCGGGCTCCTCCGGATTGGGGAAGGCGACGGTCGGGAAGTCCGGATCGGGCTCCGCCTGCTCGGCGACGAGCACCGGCTCCGGGAACCCGGCCCGCGCGAAGGCCGCGAGCAGCACGTCCTTGCCGACGCCGTGCATGGCCGTGTAGACGGTGCGGGCGGTGCGCGGCGAGCCCTCGGCCAGGACGGCGTCCGTACGGGCCAGATAGGCGTCCAGGACCTCCTCGCCGAGGGTTTCCCAGCCGGAGTCGGGGCGGGGCACGTCGGCCAGCGCGCGGATCGCGTCGATCTCGGCGGCGATCTCCGCGTCGGCCGGCGGGACGATCTGCGAGCCGTCGCCGAGGTAGACCTTGTAGCCGTTGTCCCGGGGCGGGTTGTGGCTGGCGGTGACCTCCACGCCCGCGACCGCGCCGAGATGCCGTATGGCGTAGGCGAGGACGGGTGTGGGCAGCGGCCGGGGCAGGACGGCGGCACGCAGGCCCGCGCCCGTCATCACGGCCGCCGTGTCCCGGGCGAAGTCCGCGGACTTGTGGCGGGCGTCGTAGCCGATCACCACGAGTCCGCCGGTCTCGCCCTTGGCCTTGAGATACGCGGCGAGTCCGGCCGCGGCCCTGATGACCACGGAACGGTTCATCCGCATCGGCCCCGCGCCGAGCTCACCGCGCAGACCCGCGGTGCCGAACTGGAGCGTCCCGCTGAAGCGGGCGGTCAGCTCGGTGACGTCCCCCGCCTCGACGAGCTTGGCGAGTTCGTCACGGGTCTCCGCGTCGGGGTCCTCGGCCAGCCACGCCTCGGCCCGCGCGACGATGTCGTCCTGCACCTGGGGTGCACCTCTCTTCGGTCGTACGGCTTCCGTGTGCCCGGGTCGTTCCGCCCCCGGCGCCGGGGGCGCGCGACCCTGTCGCCTACAGACGATCCAGCACCTGGGTCAGAAGTTCCCCCATGCGCGCGGCCGAGTCACGGCCGGCCTGGAGGACTTCCTCGTGATTCAGGGGCTCGCCCGTCATACCGGCGGCGAGGTTGGTGACGAGGGAGATGCCGAGCACCTCGGCGCCCGCCTCACGCGCGGCGATGGCCTCGAGGGTCGTCGACATGCCCACGAGGTCGGCGCCGATGACACGGGCCATCCGGATCTCGGCGGGGGTCTCGTAGTGCGGGCCGGGGAACTGCGCGTAGACGCCCTCCTCCAGGGAGGGGTCCACCTCCTTGCACAGCGCGCGCAGCCGCGGCGAGTACAGGTCGGTGAGGTCGACGAAGTTCGCGCCGACGATCGGCGAGGTGGCCGTCAGGTTGATGTGGTCGCTGATCAGCACGGGCTGGCCGGGGCGCATGCCCTCGCGCAGACCGCCGCAGCCGTTGGTGAGCACGATGGTCTTGCAGCCGGCGGCGACGGCGGTACGGACGCCGTGCGCGACGGCGGCGACCCCGCGGCCTTCGTAGAAGTGGGTGCGGCCGAGGAAGACCAGGGCGCGCTTGTCGCCGATCCGGTACGAGCGGACGGTGCCGCCGTGGCCCTCGACCGCCGGCGGCGGGAAGCCGGGCAGCTCGGTGACGGGGAACTCGGCCTCGGGGGTGCCGAGGGCGTCCACGGCGGGAGCCCAGCCGGAGCCCATCACGAGGGCGACGTCGTGGGTCTCGGCGCCCGTGAGCTCGCGCAGGCGCGTGGCGGCGGCGTCGGCGGCGGCGTGGGGGTCGCCCTGGATGTCGTCCGGAAGAAGAGATGCGTTCACGCGCAAGAGCGTAGCCGGTTCGGGCCTACGCGCGTAGATGACAGTGCTCACGGTCTTGCGATCGTTGTCTTGTCGTTTCCGACAAGCGAGCGAGGAGGAGGGCGCCGATGCGACGGTCCGAGAGGGCTGGGCGGGTGGGAGACGCGCCGCGGAGCGGCGGGGTGGCGAGGGCACCCTCGCCACGGAGCGGGACGGGCCGGCGGGTGGGCGGAACCGGCGCGGAGCGGCCGGGATTCCGCCGCGGAGCGGCGGGGCGCGCCGGGGCGGGCAGGGCTCAGCAGGGGCGCTTGCGGAGCTCCATGACGTAGTCGTGCGGAGCCCCGGCGGACTCGGCGGCGTCCGCGATCTCGCCCAGATAACGCGCCGAGGGCAGTCCCCCCTCGTACCCGTTCAGTACGTAGACCCACGCGCTTTCCTCACCCTCCAGTGTGTGCACACGTACACGCATCCGGCGGTAGATGTCGAGGCCGACGCCCTCCCAGCGGTCCATGGAATCCTCGTCCGGCGGGGCGATGTCGTACAGCGCCACGAAGACCTGGGAGCGCGGTGCCTCGACGATCGTCGCGAGCGCCCCCTCCCAGCCCATGTGCTCGCCGCCGAAGGTCAGCCGCCAGCCGTTCAGCCAGCCCGTCGCGCGCAGCGGCGAATGCGGGGCGCGGCGCGTCATGAGCCGCGGATCGAGATTGCCGGCGTACGCGGCGTAGAGCGACATGTGGTCGAGGGTACGTCAGCGGCCCGTACGCCTCTCACGTAACAAAGTGGCTCGGATGCGCCGGACTCGGGGCCCCTGGGCGGAAGCACCTTGAAGCGTGCGGGACAATGGAGTACGTGACTCGGATCGTGATCATCGGTGGCGGACCCGGCGGATATGAAGCGGCGCTGGTAGCGGCGCAGCTCGGCGCGGAGGTGACCGTCGTCGACTGCGACGGTCTGGGCGGGGCGTCGGTGCTCACCGACTGCGTGCCGTCGAAGACTCTCATCGCCACGGCCGAGGTGATGACGACCTTCGACTCCTCGTACGAGGAGCTGGGGATCATCGTCGCCGACGACACCCCTCCGCTGGAGCAGGCGGCCAAGGTGGTCGGCGTCGACCTCGGCAAGGTCAACCGCCGTGTGAAGCGTCTCGCGCTCGCCCAGTCGCACGACATCACCGCCTCGGTGACCCGTGCCGGCGCCCGGGTCCTGCGCGGCCGCGGACGCCTGGCGGGCATGCAGGCACTGGACGGCTCCCGCAAGGTCGTCGTGAGCGCCGCGGACGGCACCGAGGAGACCCTCGTCGCCGACGCCGTGCTCATCGCCACCGGCGGACACCCGCGCGAGCTGCCCGACGCGCAGCCCGACGGTGAGCGCATCCTGAACTGGACCCAGGTCTACGACCTCGACGAGCTGCCCGAGGAGCTCATCGTGGTCGGTTCCGGTGTCACCGGTGCCGAGTTCGCCGGCGCCTACCAGGCGCTCGGCTCCCGCGTCACCCTCGTCTCCAGCCGCGACCGCGTGCTGCCGGGCGAGGACCCGGACGCCGCCGCGGTCCTGGAGGACGTGTTCCGCCGCCGCGGCATGAACGTCATGGCCCGCTCCCGCGCCGAGTCCGCCAAGCGGGTCGGCGACCGGGTCGAGGTCACGCTCTCCGACGGCCGGGTCATCAGCGGCTCGCACTGCCTGATGGCCGTCGGCGCCATCCCGAACAGCAGCGGGATGGGCCTGGAGGAGGCCGGCGTCAAGGTCCGCGACTCCGGGCACATCCTGACCGACCGGGTCTCGCGCACGACCGCTCCGGGCGTGTACGCGGCCGGTGACGTGACCGGCGTCTTCGCCCTCGCGTCCGTCGCCGCCATGCAGGGCCGTATCGCCATGTACCACTTCCTCGGCGACGCGGTGGCCCCGCTGAACCTGAAGACGGTCTCCTCGAACGTCTTCACCGACCCCGAGATCGCCACCGTCGGCTACTCCCAGGCGGACGTCGACGCGGGCAAGATCGACGCCCGGGTCGTGAAGCTGCCGCTGCTGCGCAACCCGCGCGCCAAGATGCAGGGCATCCGCGACGGCTTCGTCAAGATCTTCTGCCGCCCCGGCACCGGCATCGTGGTCGGCGGCGTGGTCGTCTCCCCGCGCGCATCGGAGCTCATCCACCCGATCTCGATCGCGGTCGACAACAATCTGACGGTCGAACAGATCGCGAACGCGTTCACCGTGTACCCGTCGCTGTCCGGCTCGATCGCCGAGGTGGCGCGGCAGCTCCACACCCGGAAGGCCGCGGGCGAGGGCTGACGCCTCCGCCGACTCCCCGCTGGTCACGGGGAGTTGGTGACGCTGCGCAGCGCGGGGGTGGCGAGAGTGGGCACGTATACCACTGAGCACCCTGCCATGCGAACAACTTCTGTTATTCGGCGCAAACTGCTGAAAGCAGACGGTCGTTGGGGTTACTGTCAGTTTCGTGTTCGCTGCAGAACGTCGCCAATTGATCCTCGAAATGGTGCGAGCGAACGGGGCCGTGTCGCTCCGTGAGCTCGCCCGCGTCGTCCAGACCTCCGAAGTGACCGTACGGCGGGACGTGCGCGCGCTGGAGGCAGAAGGACTCCTCGACCGCCGGCACGGCGGTGCGGTATTGCCGGGCGGGTTCACGCGGGAGTCCGGCTTTCCGCAGAAATCGCATCTCGCGACCGCCGAGAAGACGGCCATCGCCGATCTCGCCGCGGGTCTCGTCGAAGAGGGCGAGGCCATCGTGGTGGGGGCGGGGACCACCACGCAGGAGCTGGCCCGCCGGCTCGCGCGGGTTCCCGGCCTGACCGTCGTCACCAACTCCCTGCTGGTGGCCCAGGCGTTGGCCCACGCCAACCGTGTGGAGGTCGTGATGACCGGCGGCACCCTGCGCGGTTCCAACTATGCCCTGGTCGGCTCGGGTGCGGAGCAGTCCCTGCAGGGGCTGCGCGTGTCCCGGGCGTTCCTCTCCGGGAGCGGTCTGACCGCCGAGCGCGGACTCTCCACGTCCAACATGCTCTCGGCGTCCGTGGACCGTGCTCTCGTCCAGGCCGCCGCGGAGGTCGTGGTCCTCGCCGACCACACCAAGCTCGGGACGGACACCATGTTCCAGACCGTGCCGACCGACCTCATCACCCGGCTGGTCACGGACGAGCCGCCCGCCCATGACGACCGTGCGGCCACCGAACTGCAGGCCCTGGCCGATCAGGGCGTGCAGATCGCGGTGGCCGGGTCAGCGGCGTCGGGCGGTGCGGGAGGGGATCCGCTCCCGACGGGGCGCCAGCCGCGTCGGGACGTACCACTCCCGGGACCGCGCCGCGGCCAGGTGGTTCCGGGCTCGGGACCGCAACTACGGAGCGCGACGGTGATGGGGGACCAGCCCCCGGCCGAACGGGCCCGAGTGGCCGATCTGCGACGCCGCTGAGCGGTGCCGCCGGGACGGTGAAGCGGACGGCCGAGCCCCTCGGCCGACCGACCGGACCGGCTCGGCTCACGGGTCCGGACCGCGAACCAGGTCGGTTCACGCGTCCAGACCGTGCACAGGCCCGTTCACGCGTCCAGACCGGTTCACGGTGTCAGGCCATCGGGGGCAGGGCGGTTCACGCTCTCAGGCTCCGAAGGCCGGGGTGCCTCACGGCTTGAGGCAGCCGCGGAGGCCGGGCCCGCTCACGGTTTCAGGCCGCGCAGGGTCAGGTTCAGCAGACGGTCGGCCAGCGCGGGGTCGTCCGGGGTCTCCTCCGCCGCCAGCGCGATCGCGTTGGTCAACTGGAGGAGATCCCCGATCGAGACGTCGGGGCGTACGGCCCCCGACTCCTGGGCGCGCAGCAGCAGGGCGCTGCCCGCCTCACGCATCGGGCCACTGCACCGGGCGAGGTGTGAACCGGCGTCCTGCGAGGCCGACATGAGGGCGCGCGCGAGTCCCCGGTACGCACCCGCGTGCGAGATGATCTCGCGCAGCCACTCCACCAGCGCGGTGCACGGCTGCGGGGCTTCGAGCAACTCGCGCGAGCGGGCCAGCAGATCGCTCACCGCGTCCTCGAAGACCGCGCTCATCAGGGCGTGCCGGTTCGGGAAGTGCCGGTACAGCGTGCCGATTCCGACGCCCGCGCGCCGGGCCACGTCCTCCAGGGACGCGTCCGTGCCGTGCGCGGCGAACGCGGTGCGCGCCTCCGCGAGCAGCCGTCCGTGGTTGCGCCGGGCGTCCGCCCGCATCACCCGCGGCGCTCCTGGACCCCGGTCGGGCCCGGACGTTCCGGCCCGCTCCTTCGCGGTCGCGCCCACCATGGCCTCCACCTGCCCTCTCCCACCGCCCGGCTGCGCTCCAGGATGCCACCGGCGGCTCCCGGACGGACGTCCGCGGGCTCCGCGCCGGACGGCTCGAAGCATCATGGACGGTTGCGCGGACAGGGGGCCGGGCGCCGTCGCGCCCGGGATTCACTCCGTACGCGGAAGCGCCCGGCGGGCCGCAGACGCGGTTCGCCGGGCGCTTCGGACGCCACGGGACGGGTGGGTCACCCGTCCGCGTGCTCAGTCCTTGATCTCGCAGATGGGGGCGCCGGACGTCACGGAGGCGCCGACCTCCGCGCTCAGGCCCTTGACGGTGCCGGAGCGGTGCGCGTTCAGGGGCTGTTCCATCTTCATGGCCTCCAGGACGACGATCAGATCGCCCTCCTTGACCTCCTGGCCCTCCTCGACGGCCACCTTGACGATGGTGCCCTGCATCGGGGAGGCGAGGGTGTCGCCCGAGGCGACCGGGCCGGACTTCTTCGCGGCGCGGCGCTTGGGCTTGGCGCCGGCGGCCAGACCGGTGCGGGCCAGCGACATGCCCAGCGAGACCGGCAGCGAGACCTCCAGGCGCTTGCCGCCGACCTCGACGACCACCGTCTCGCGGCCGGGCTCGTCGTCGGTCTCGGCGTCGGCCGGGGCGGCGAACGGCTTGATCTCGTTGACGAACTCGGTCTCGATCCAGCGGGTGTGGACCGTGAACGGGTCCTCCGAGCCGGTGAGCTCGGGGGCGAACGCCGGGTCCTCGACCACCGCGCGGTGGAAGGGGATCGCGGTCGCCATGCCCTCGACCTGGAACTCGGCCAGGGCGCGGGCGGCACGCTGGAGGGCCTGCTTGCGGGTGGCGCCGGTGACGATCAGCTTGGCGAGCAGGGAGTCCCAGGCCGGGCCGATGACGCTGCCGGACTCGACACCCGCGTCCAGCCGGACACCGGGGCCGGTCGGCGCCGCGAAGGCCGTGACCGTGCCGGGGGCGGGCAGGAAGTTGCGGCCCGGGTCCTCGCCGTTGATGCGGAACTCGATGGAGTGGCCGCGCAGTTCGGGATCGCCGTAGCCGAGCTCCTCGCCGTCGGCGATGCGGAACATCTCGCGCACCAGGTCGATGCCGGCGACCTCCTCGGTCACCGGGTGCTCGACCTGCAGTCGGGTGTTGACCTCCAGGAAGGAGATCGTGCCGTCCTGGCCGACCAGGAACTCCACGGTTCCCGCGCCGACGTAGCCGGCCTCCTTCAGAATCGCCTTGGAGGACGAGTACAGCTCCGCCACCTGCGCCTCGGAGAGGAACGGGGCGGGGGCTTCCTCGACCAGCTTCTGGTGGCGGCGCTGAAGCGAGCAGTCACGCGTGGAGACGACGACCACGTTGCCGTGCTGGTCGGCCAGGCACTGGGTCTCCACGTGCCGGGGCTTGTCGAGGTAGCGCTCCACGAAGCACTCGCCGCGCCCGAAGGCGGCGACCGCCTCGCGCACCGCGGACTCGTACAGCTCCGGTACCTCTTCCAGGGTCCGGGCGACCTTCAGACCACGGCCGCCGCCACCGAACGCGGCCTTGATCGCGATCGGCAGACCGTGCTGCTCGGCGAACGCGACGACCTCCTCGGCACCCGAGACCGGGTCCGGGGTGCCGGCGACCAGCGGCGCACCCGCGCGCTGCGCGATGTGCCGGGCGGCGACCTTGTCGCCGAGGTCGCGGATCGCCTGCGGCGGCGGACCGATCCAGACCAGGCCCGCGTCGAGAACGGCCTGGGCGAACTCGGCGTTCTCCGAAAGGAAGCCGTAGCCCGGATGGATGGCATCCGCGCCCGAGTCCTTGGCGGCCTGCAGCACCTTGGCGAAGTCCAGGTAACTCGAGGCCGGAGTGTCACCGCCCAGCGCGAACGCCTCGTCCGCCGCACGGACATGCAGAGCGTCCCGGTCCGGTTCCGCATACACGGCAACGCTCGCGATCCCGGCATCCCGACATGCTCGGGCCACGCGGACAGCGATTTCGCCACGGTTGGCGATGAGCACCTTGCGCACGATGGCTCCCTCCTTGAAAACAAGCCGAGTTTAGGGACAGCCAACACGACACTTCGAGCTGTCCCCAGTGGTGAGCTTGCCCACACGGAGCGTGATACGAGGCTCGCCCTACCCGCGAAATCCCTTGTCGTGCCAAGGCACGCGGGAATCCTTCCCTGAACCCTAGCCTTCAGGTGTGGCCAAGGTCTCTGTGACTCCGTGCTGCGGCCCACAACGATTCTTTGTCGAGTCCCTACGAATGGCCCAACGATTCTTTGCCCTCGACGGAACCCTTGTCCCTGGGTTTACCCGTTAGTAGCGTTCGGGATGTCTGAGACGTACTTGGGGTAACAGCGCGCGGAAGTGGGTGGGGCCGGTGGTGCGGAGACCGCTAGTGTGGGTGGCGGCGATCGTGGTTTTCGTGGAGGCGATAGGTATCGCTCTCCTCAACTGGTTCCTCGGCGTGGTCGTCGACCGCCAAGACATGTCCATGGCCGGGCTCGACTCCGACCTGATGGCGCGGTCGTCGAAGATCGGCGGCCTGGTCTTCGGCCTCTACTTCCTGGCCTGTGCCGTGGCGGCCGTGCTGGTCGCGCTCCGGCAGCGCCCCCCGGGCGTTTTCGGGCGTGTCCTGCTGATCAGCGCCGCCGTGGTGCACGCCCTGCTCGGCGCCTTCACGGTGGGCCTGGTGGGCTGGGGAGCGTTCGCCTTCATGATGGTGGTGTTCGCGTTGATCGTGTTCACCCTCCTGGCGTACGACGGCCGCGAGACCGGCCCCGTCGACGCCGCGCCGGAGACCGGCGGGACGGGTGACGGCGAGGGCGACGCGGCCGACGCCGGGAGCGCGGGCCCCGACGAGAGCGCGGACGCGGCCGGCGCCGGCCCGGGTGAGGGTGTCACCGCGGGGACCGTCGACCTGGGGAAGGGTGCCGAGCGGAAGGGCGCCGAGGCGGCGACCGCCGACGCCACGGGTGCCGACGCGAGGGCCGTCGAGAAGGAGCCCGCGGTCGCGGTCGCGGCAGCGGCTCCCGCAGCCTCCTGACGGCCCCTGGCCGCCCTCCTGGCTACCTCCGGCTCTCCGGCCGCCTACGGGCGTGTCGGCGCCCGGGGGTGGCCAGGGGGCCTGGTCCCCGGGCCCCCTGGGCCCGGCCCTGGCTCTCCGGCCGCCCGGGTGCTCACGCGTGCCCGCGCCCGGACCTCAACCGCCCTGATGCGTACGGGCGTTCCCGGAGTGGCCGGGTGGCCGGGCGTCTTGACCGGACACCCGGGCCCGTGGTCCTCACGGCTCCCGGGGCGTCCACAACTCAGTGATGCCTACGCCGAGTTCGCCGAGCAGTCTGCGGATCAGCGGCAGTGAGATGCCGATGACGTTGCCGTGGTCGCCGTCGATGCCCTCGATGAAGGGCGCCGAGCGGCCGTCCAGGGTGAACGCGCCCGCGACATGCAGGGGTTCGCCCGAGGCGACGTACGCGGCGATCTCCTCGTCGGTCGGTTCGCCGAAGCGGACCACGGTCGAGGCGATCGCGGACTCCCACCGCTTCTGCGCGGTGTCCCAGACACAGTGCCCCGTCTGGAGCGTGCCCGCCCGGCCGCGCATCGCCTTCCAGCGCGCGGTGGCCTCCTCGGCGTCGGCGGGCTTGCCGAGCGCCTGGCCGTCCAGGTCGAGCACCGAGTCGCAGCCGATCACCAGCGCGCCCTGGACCTCGGGACGCGCCGCCACGACGGAGGCCTTCGCCTCGGCCAGCGCGAGGGCCAGTTCGGCGGGAGTGGGTGCGGTGACGGCGTCCTCGTCGAACCCGCTCACGATCACCTCGGGGGCGAGACCGGCCTGCCGCAGCAGATTGAGCCGGGCGGGGGACTGGGAGGCGAGGACGAGACGGCGGCGCGGCTGATCGGTCATGCGATCAGGGTATCGGCGCCGATCCGACCGCGCCTCGGCTGCCGGGAAGGTTCAGCGGATGCCCACCAGGATCATCCCGACCACCATGGCCAGCGCCAGGAGAACGCCCAGGCGTCGCAACATGTCCTGCATGTCGCGGAGATCCTCGGGGGGTTCGTTCTCGGGGTCGGACCACAGCATGCTCCCGATCGTGCGACGAGGGGGCGGCCCGACGCCTGAGTACGCGTACTCAACTTGCGGACATCCTGTGAAACCGAGATCCCCCCGGGACGGGGTCCGCGGGGGGATCGAGGGGGTGTCGCGTGCCGGCGCCGGGCTAGCCCGGCCAGTAGCTGCGGCCCCACGACGTCGGGCCCGGCTGCGGCAGCCGGTGCGCGGCGATGCGGGCGGGGTCGGACCAGGAGTCACGCGGCCCGGACGCGCCGGACGGGGCGGACGCCACCGCCGCGGCGCGTGCGCGGACCACCGCCAGTGCGGCGGCCAGCTCCTCCGGGGTCGGATTGCCCCGTACGACCTTGATCGTCATGTCTGCTCCCAGGGTCCGGGTCGGCGGGGTCTAGAGCGGGATGTTGCCGTGCTTCTTCGGCGGCAGTGACGCCCTCTTCGTACGGAGCTGACGCAGGCCGCGTACGACGTGGGAACGCGTCTGCGACGGCATGATCACGGCGTCGATGTAGCCGCGCTCGGCCGCCGTGTACGGGTTCAGCAGCGTGTCCTCGTACTCCTGGATGAGCCGGGCCCGGGTGGCGTCCTGGTCCTCGGCGGCCGCGATGGTGCGGCGGTGCAGGATGTTGACCGCGCCCTGCGCGCCCATGACCGCGATCTGGGAGGTGGGCCAGGCCAGGTTGAGGTCGGCGCCCAGGTGCTTGGAGCCCATGACGTCGTACGCGCCGCCGAAGGCCTTGCGCGTGATGATCGTGATCAGCGGGACGGTCGCCTCGGCGTACGCGTAGATCAGCTTGGCGCCGCGCCGGATGATGCCCGTGTGCTCCTGGTCGACGCCGGGGAGGAAGCCGGGCACGTCCACGAACGTCAGGACGGGCACGTTGAACGCGTCGCACGTCCGCACGAACCGCGCGGCCTTCTCGCTCGCGTCGATGTCCAGACAACCGGCGAACTGCATCGGCTGGTTGGCGACGATGCCGACCGGGTGGCCCTCGACCCGGCCGAAGCCGGTGAGGATGTTCGGCGCGAACAGCGCCTGCGTCTCGAAGAACTCGGCGTCGTCCAGGACGTGTTCGATCACCGTGTGCATGTCGTACGGCTGGTTCGCGCTGTCCGGCACGATCGTGTCCAGCTCGCGGTCCTCGTCCGTGAGGCCGAGGTCCGCCTCCTCCGGGAACACCGGGGGCTCGCTGAGGTTGTTGGACGGCAGGTACGACAGCAACTGCTTGACGTACTCGATCGCGTCCTTCTCGTCGCCCGCCATGTGATGGGCCACGCCCGACACGGCGTTGTGCGTACGGGCGCCGCCCAGCTCCTCGAAGCCGACGTCCTCACCGGTCACCGTCTTGATGACGTCGGGGCCCGTGATGAACATGTGCGAGGTCTGATCGACCATCACCGTGAAGTCCGTGATGGCGGGCGAGTACACCGCGCCGCCCGCGCACGGACCGACGACCAGGCTGATCTGCGGGATGACACCCGACGCGTGCGTGTTGCGGCGGAAGATCTCGCCATACATGCCGAGAGCGCTGACGCCCTCCTGGATCCGGGCGCCGCCCGAGTCGTTGATGCCGATGACCGGGCAGCCGGTCTTCAGCGCGAAGTCCATCACCTTCATGATCTTCTGGCCGAAGACCTCGCCGAGCGCACCGCCGAAGACCGTGAAGTCCTGGGAGAACACGGCGACCGGGCGGCCGTCGACGGTGCCGTAGCCGGTGACCACACCGTCGCCGTACGGGCGGTTCTTCTCCAGTCCGAAGTCGGTCGACCGGTGCTGCGCGAACTCGTCGAACTCGACGAAGGAACCCTCGTCCATCAGCAGTTCGATGCGCTCACGAGCCGTCAACTTGCCCTTGGCGTGCTGCTTTTCGACGGCGCGCTCCGAGCCGGCGTGCGTCGCTTCCTGGATGCGGCGCTGCAGATCCGCGAGCTTGCCCGCGGTGGTGTGGATGTCGGGGTGGTGCAGCTCTTCCGGCTCGGACATCGGGTTGCGGCTCCCTGCCTGATCTAAGGGGACGTGAGGGTGACTGCTCGGAAAACGCGGTGCTCAGAAGGGGGGCTTGCTACTCATCCGTAGCGTAGTGGCGTGCCTACCGATCGGCAGTGCGGCGTTTACCACACCTAGGCTGGGTTGCATGACGCCGCGAGATGCAGCAGACGCGAACGACAACCGGTGGTCCGACCTGGACCGTCCGCCGCTGAACGGGGCCGCCCTGCGCAGGGCGCTGGTCCGTGACGGCGGCCTGTGGTGCGACGTGGAGGTGGTGGAACGGACCGGGTCGACCAACACCGACCTGGCCGCGGCCGTCACCGGCGAGAAGGGGGCCGACGAGGGCGCCGTCCTCGTCGCCGAGGAGCAGAACGCCGGGCGCGGACGCCTGGACCGCCGGTGGAGCGCGCCGGCCCGTTCCGGCCTCTTCTTCTCCGTGGTCCTGAAGCCCGCCGGAGTCCCCGTCGAGCGCTGGGGCTGGCTGCCGTTGCTCACCGGCGTGGCCGTCGCCGCGGCGCTCTCGCGCTCCGCGGGAGTCGACACCGCACTCAAGTGGCCCAACGACCTGCTGGTCACCGTGGACGGAGAGGAACGCAAGGCCGGCGGCATCCTCGCCGAGCGCGCGGGAAGCGACGCGGTCGTCGTCGGGATCGGCGTCAACGTCTCGCTGCGCGCGGACGAACTGCCCGTGCCCGGCGCCGGATCGCTGGCCATGGCGGGCGCGACGACCACGGACCGTGACACCGTGCTGCGGGCCGTGCTCCGCTCCCTGGAGCAGTGGTACGTGCGGTGGCGGGACGCGGGTGGCGACCCCGTCGCGTCCGGCCTCCAGGAGACGTACGCGGCCGGATGCGCGACGCTCGGGCGCTCGGTGCGGGCCGAACTGCCCGGCGGCCGGGCGATCGTCGGCGAGGCGGTGGCCCTGGACGGGGACGGCCGGCTCGTCATCGCGACCGCCGACGGCGTACGGGAGCCGGTGGGCGCCGGAGACGTGGTGCACCTGCGCCCCGCGTGAGCCGACGCCCCGGTCTCACCACGAGCCGACCGACGCCGGGGGTCCGGCGGCGCGGTGCGGCGGGAATCCCGAGGCGCGGTGCGGCGGGAGTCCCAGCGTGCGGTGCGGAGGGACTCCGGCGGCGGGTGGGGCGGGCGCGCGGGACGGTGGGGTGTGTGACGGCACGGGACGGTGAGTGGTCCAGACCTTCGGCACCTCTCCGGCCCCGGTCCCGCCATCGGGAGTGAGCCAGCGCACACCTGCCGTAGAGTTGAGCGCGGTCGAACCTGACCACGGCAGATCGGAAGGGCAGCAGGAGTGACCGTCGACGACACCGGCTCCGGCACGGGTGCCCACCCCGCCTCCGGCGGCGAGCCCGGCCGTACCGCCGGGCCGGTCACGGACGCGACACCCGCACGGGCCGCCGCGGCCGACGAGGCCCGGCACGAGGCAGTCCCCGACGCCGGGCCCGGCACCCGCCCGAACCACCGCCCGGACGACCGCCAGGACGCGGGAACCGGTCCTTCCAGTGGCGACCTCGTCCCGGCGGGGAGCCGCCCCCGCGGCGACGACCACGGCGGCGACGGCGGCGCGCGGCCCGAGGTCCGGCCCGACGCGCGGCACGAGGCGAACGGGCGGGTGGACCCCCAGGCCGAACCGGACTCCGAGGGCGACCCGCTCGCGCTGCGCCTCGAGGGGCTGATCCTCGGCGCCGAGCGGCGGTACACCCCGTTCCAGGCGGCCCGCAGCGCGGGCGTCTCCATGGAACTGGCCTCCCGCTTCTGGCGGGCGATGGGCTTCGCGGACATCGGCCAGGCCAAGGCGCTGACCGAGGCGGACGTGCTCGCGCTGCGCCGCCTCGCCGGTCTCGTCGAGGCGGGCCTGCTGAGCGAGGCCATGGCCGTCCAGGTCGCCCGCTCCACCGGGCAGACCACCGCCCGTCTGGCCGAATGGCAGATCGATTCCTTCCTGGAGGGCCTCACCGAGCCCCCGGAGCCGGGAATGACCCGCACCGAGGTGACGTACCCCCTGATGGAGCTGCTCCTGCCCGAGCTGGAGGAGTTCCTCGTCTACGTCTGGCGCCGCCAGCTCGCCGCGGCCACCGGCCGGGTCGTGCAGGCGGCGGACGACGAGGAGATGGTCGACCGCCGTCTCGCCGTCGGCTTCGCCGACCTCGTCGGCTTCACCCGGCTGACGCGCCGCATGGAGGAGGAGGAGCTCGGCGAACTCGTCGAGGCCTTCGAGACCACCGCGGCGGACCTGGTGGCGGCCCACGGGGGCCGGCTCATCAAGACCCTGGGCGACGAGGTTCTCTACTCCGCGGACGACGCCGGTGTCGCCGCCGAGATCGCACTGCGGCTCATCGAGACGATGGCGAACGACGAGACGATGCCGGAGCTGCGTGTCGGCATCGCCTTCGGCGCGGTGACCACACGCATGGGCGACGTGTTCGGCACGACCGTGAACCTGGCGAGCCGGCTCACGTCGATAGCGCCGCGCGACGCCGTGCTCGTCGACGGCGCCTTCGCCGAGGAGCTGACCCGCACCGGCGACGCGCCCGCCTCCGAGGCGGAGGCCGCCGAGGCCGCGGCCGCCGCGGAGAAGGAGGGCGAGGAACCCCCCTCGTACCGCTTCGCGCTCCAGCCGATGTGGCAGCGGCCCGTGCGAGGTCTCGGCGTCATCGAGCCGTGGCTGCTGGCCCGCCGGGCCGACGACGCGTAGCACCTCCCGGTCACCGCTCGGCATCTCCGGGTAACGGCTCGGTGCCTCCCGGTCACTGCTCTGCGCCCTCCGGTCACTGTTCGTCCTGGCCGGACGACAGCAGCCCGTTCACGCAGATCCCCACGATCGGTACGCACACACCCGGCTGCTGGTGGGACGGCGCCGAGGTACTCGGGCTCGGGGACGGGGTGTGCCGTGGTGTCTCGGCGGGCGCGGTGGCCGGCGGTGTCGACCGCGCGGCCGGCGGTGTCGTCGCGGGGGCCGTGGGGATGCCCGTGCTGCCGCCCGCTTCCGTGGCGGCGGGGGCCGCGCCGTGAGCGGCAGGGACCGCGGCGGCCGGTGTCCGCACCGACGCCGGGATCCCGCTCGTGTCCGAGGTGGGCGCCGGGCTCGTCCCGCCCATCGCGGGGCTCGCCGGCGCGGCTCCGGCCCGCGTGGGTGAAGGCATCGCCGCGACGGTGGGGACGGCGTCGCCCGCCGCCGCGCCGTTGTCCGTGGCCGTCGCGACCGGTTCGGCCTCCGCGTGCCCTCCGTCCGCGCTCCCGGTCACCGCGTCCGGTGCCATCCGGGTCAGGCTCAGCACACCCGCGGCGAGCGCGAGCCCTCCCGCTGCGAAGAGCACGCGGCGGGGACGGGGCTTGCGGTGCCGGCCCCGGACGACCCGCGGCCGGACGGGCGCGGGCTCGTCGTCGCCGTGCGTGTACGCGGCCCCGCCCGCCCGCGCAGCCGGAACGATCCCTCGCCCCCGACCAGCACGATCCACCCCCGCCCGACCCACGTCACCCCTGGCTTCCCGAGCCGCACTCCCGGCTTCCCGAGTCGCGGTCTTGGCTTCCGGGGTGGCACTCCCGCTCTCCCGGGCCGCGCCCAAGGTTTCCCAAGCCGCGGTCTTGGCTTCCGGGTTCGCACTCCCGGTCTCCCGGTCCGCGCCCAAGGTTTCCCGGGCCGCGGTCTCGGCTTCCCGGGCCGCACTCCCCGTCTGCTGGGGCGCGCCCCCGGCCCGGGCCACGCCCCCGGTTTCCCGGGCCGCGCCACTGCCTTCCCGCGCCGCGGTTTCGGCTTTGCGCGCCTTCGCCCCGGCTTCGCGTGCCGTAGCCCCGGATTCCCGCGCCGTGGCTCCGGCCGCCTCCAGTGCCCGCGTTCCGGCTTCCCGCGTCTGCGCTCCGGCCTTCAGCGCCGTCGCCCCGGTCTCCCGCGCCCGCGTTCCGGCTTCCCGTGTCGGCGTCGGCGTCGGTGTTCCTGCGCCTGACGCCCCTGCGTCGGTCTCCCGTGCCCGCGTGTCGGCTTCCAGCGTCTTGGTCCCGGGTTCCGGAGCCGTTCCGGCTGCCTGTGTCCTCGCCTCGGCTGCCGCCCCCTGAGGGCTCGGCGTCGTCCCGGCGGCGGGGGCCCAGACCTTCGCGGCCCGGTCCGGCGTGGTCCCGGTCTTCGCCGGGGCGGGTACCCGGTCGCCTCCCGTCCTGACGGCGGGCGTCCTCACGGCGGGCGGGTCCTGGGCACCGGACCCGGCGGTGTCGAGCGGCACGGGGGCGGGCATCGCCCTGCTGAGCGGCTTGACGCGGATCCACCGGGTGATCGCCGGTGCGGTCCGGGCGGCCGGGGGCGCGGCGGACTCGGCCGCCGCGGAGGCCGTGGCGGCCGTCGGCGTGGAGCGGGGCCGGTCGGGCGAGGTGCCTGCCCCGGCGGTGTCGGAGGCCACCCGCTGGGCCGGCGGTCGTGTGAGCGTCGGTCGCGGGCCCGGCCGGGTGCTGGTGGCCTGCGGTGTCTCGCGGTTCGTCATGGTCGTCCCTCCCCGGGTGAGCCGGTGTCCCTGATGCGCTGCGGCGGTGCGCAGGTTATGCACCCACCGAGAGCGACGAAACGAAGTTCGACGACATGTCACTCGAACGAGGTGGTACGACCCGAGGGGGCGGGTTTCGCCGGACGGCCCCGGCTGCGATGATCGGGGCATCGATTGTTAACCCGCGTTAACCTGGAGGGTGTCATGGCGCAGCAAGAGGCGGACCAGGCGGCGGAGCCGGGCGAGCGGAGGTTCGGCGAGTTCGTGGCCGTACGGCGGCACGGGCACGTCGCCGAGCTCGTCCTCGACCGGCCCAAGGCCATGAACGCCGTGTCCACGGACATGGCGCGGTCGATCGCCGGCGCCTGCGACGCCCTCGCCGCCGACCGGGACGTACGCGTGGTCGTACTGACCTCCACGCACGAACGTGCCTTCTGTGTCGGCGCCGACCTGAAGGAGCGCAACTCCTTCACGGACGCCGAGCTGGTACGGCAGCGGCCCCTCGCGCGGTCCGCGTACACCGGGGTCCTGGAACTGCCGATGCCGACCGTCGCCGCCGTTCACGGCTTCGCGCTGGGCGGCGGGTTCGAGCTGGCGCTGTCCTGCGACCTGATCGTGGCCGACCGTTCGGCGGTCGTCGGACTGCCCGAGGTGTCCGTCGGCGTGATTCCCGGGGGCGGCGGTACGCAGCTTCTGCCGCGCCGTGTCGGAGCCGCGCGCGCCGCCGAGCTCATCTTCTCGGCGCGGCGTCTGGGGGCCGTCGAGGCAAGGGAGTTGGGGCTGGTGGACGAGTTGGTGGAGACCGGGCAGGACCGGGCGGAGGCGCTCGCCCTGGCGACCCGGATCGCCGCCAACTCGCCGGTCGGGCTGCGCGCCGCCAAGCGGGCCCTGCGCCTGGGGCACGGACTCGATCTGCGCGCCGGTCTGGAGGTCGAGGACGCGGCCTGGCGGTCCGTCGCCTTCTCGGGGGACCGGGCGGAGGGAGTCGCCGCGTTCAACGAGAAGCGCAAGCCGGAGTGGCCGGGGGAGTAGTCCCGGGATCCGGGCCTCGCGAGCCGTACCCCTGTTCGCCCTGCTGATGTCCCAATTATGGGCAAATATACCTAGCCTGGGGTGATGGGCGGTGAGGACAGTCGGCTGAGGGCCGTGGTGACGCTGGCGCAGGGGATGGCGGCGGCGCACACCCCGCGGGAGTCGTGGCGGGCCGCGGCCCTCGGCGCGTGTCACGCGCTGACGGGGAGCTTCGCCGCGCTCTCCGTGTGGGAGCGCGAACTCGGCCGGCTGCGCGTGCTGGCCAACGTGGGCGAGCGCGCCCCGGACGAGGACGAGTTCCCCGAAGGGGAGGCCTACCCGGTGCACCAGTTCCCGGAGATCACCGAGTTCCTGCACGAGCGCTGGGCGGGCGGCGGCGAGCCGAACGCCTGGGTCGAGACCGCCGACGGCCCCGCGGTCGGTGCCTTCGGGTACTGCCACCAGCGGGTGGCGGCGCTGCGCAGGCGGGGCCGCGGCTGCTGCGTCGTCGCACCGATCGTGCTGCACGGGCGGGCCTGGGGCGAGCTCTACGTGGCCCGTTCGGCGGGCGCGCCGGTCTTCGGTCCGCAGGACGCCGACTTCGCGACCGTCCTCGCCTCCGTCGTCGCGGCCGGGATCGCCCAGACCGAGCGTCTGGAGGAGGCCCGGCGCCTCGCCTACACCGACTCCCTGACCGGGCTGGCCAACCGCCGCGCGGTGGACGTACGGCTCGACGAGGCCGTGGAGCGGCACAGGGAGGACGGTGCCGTGGTCAGTCTGGTCGTCTGCGACCTCAACGGACTCAAGCGCGTCAACGACACCCGGGGGCACGCCGTCGGCGACCGGCTCCTCGAACGGTTCGGGTCGGTGCTCTCGCTGTGCGGGGCCATGCTCCCGGGCACCCTCGCCGCGCGACTGGGCGGCGACGAGTTCTGTCTGCTCGCGGTGGGCCCGTCGGCGGACGACGTGGTGCGGATCGCCGGTGAACTCTGCTGTCGGGCGGCGGAGTTGGAGCTCGGCGAGGGGGTGGCGTGCGGGGTCGCCTCGACCGGGGACGCGATCGGCCCCGTACGGTCGGCGCGGCGGCTGTTCCGGCTGGCGGACGCGGCCCAGTACCGGGCGAAGGCCGTCCGGGCCGCGAAACCCGTGGTCGCCGGGCGCGAGGGCCCCGACGATCCCGTCGTACGCCTCGCGGACGCGCCCTCGCCCACGGCGGGCGAACGCCGCAGGTTCCGCGGACGGCACGACAGGCCCCGCACATGACCTGCGCGGCGCCCGCGCGCCGGACGCGGCGCCCTTCGTGACGTACGAAGCCGCCGTTGTGACGTAGGCCGGAGTAAGGGGTCAACCCGCCGCCCACTAGTGACATCATCGAATTCACTGCGTACGCTCCTGAATATGGATATGCACACTGTGGTGGTGGGGACGTCCGGAGTGACCGCGTCCGATGTTCTCGCCGTGGCGCGCGAAGGCGCCCGGATCGAGCTCTCCGACGAGGCGGTGGCGGCCCTCGCCGCGGCCCGCGGGATCGTGGACGCGCTGGCCGCGAAGCCGGAGCCCGTCTACGGCGTCTCCACCGGTTTCGGTGCCCTGGCGAGCCGGCACATCAGCCCGGAACTGCGCGCCCAGTTGCAGCGCAACATCGTCCGCTCGCACGCCGCCGGCATGGGCCCGCGCGTCGAGCGCGAGGTCGTCCGCGCGCTGATGTTCCTGCGGCTCAAGACCGTCTGCTCCGGGCACACCGGTGTGCGGCCCGAGGTCGCGCAGACCATGGCGGACATCCTGAACGCGGGCATCACCCCCGTCGTCCACGAGTACGGCTCGCTCGGCTGCTCCGGCGACCTGGCGCCGCTGTCCCACTGCGCCCTGACCCTGATGGGCGAGGGCGACGCCGAAGGCCCCGACGGTGTCGTGCGCCCCGCGGGCGAGCTGCTCGCCGAGGCCGGCATCACCCCCGTCGAGCTGCGCGAGAAGGAGGGCCTCGCCCTCCTCAACGGCACCGACGGCATGCTCGGCATGCTGGTCATGGCCCTCGCCGACCTGGAGGCGCTGTACAAGTCGGCCGACGTCACCGCCGCGCTCTCCCTCGAAGCGCTCCTCGGCACGGACAAGGTCCTCGCCCCCGAGCTGCACGCCATCCGCCCGCACCCCGGGCAGAGCGCCAGCGCCGCCAACATGCTGGCCGTGCTGAAGGGTTCGGAGCTGACCGGTCACCACCAGGACGACGCCCCGCGCGTCCAGGACGCCTACTCCGTGCGCTGCGCCCCGCAGGTCGCCGGCGCCGGCCGGGACACCCTCGCCCACGCCCGCACGGTCGCCGAGCGCGAGCTGGCCGCCGCCGTCGACAACCCGGTCGTGCTCCCCGACGGACGCGTCGAGTCGAACGGCAACTTCCACGGCGCCCCCGTCGCCTACGTCCTCGACTTCCTCGCCATCGCCGCCGCCGACCTCGGCTCGATCGCCGAGCGCCGCACCGACCGGCTGCTCGACAAGAACCGCTCGCACGGACTGCCGCCGTTCCTCGCGGACGACGCCGGCGTCGACTCGGGCCTGATGATCGCCCAGTACACGCAGGCCGCTCTGGTCAGCGAGATGAAGCGGCTCGCCGTCCCGGCGTCCGCGGACTCCATCCCCTCCTCCGCGATGCAGGAGGACCACGTCTCCATGGGCTGGTCGGCGGCGCGCAAGCTGCGCACCTCCGTGGACAACCTGACCCGGATCGTGGCCATCGAGCTGTACGCCGCCACTCGCGCGATCGAACTGCGCGAGGGTCTGACCCCGGCCCCTGCCTCGCGGGCGGTCATCGACGCGGTCCGCGCGGCCGGTGTCCAGGGCCCCGGCCCGGACCGCTTCCTCGCCCCCGACCTGGCGGCGGCGGACGCGTTCGTGCGCGCGGGCGGTGTGGTGGCCGCGGTGGAGCCGGTGACCGGCCCGCTCGCCTAGCCGAGCCCGTAGCATGTGGGCCGGGTGTGTCCCGGCCCACATGCCTCGCCTCGCCCCCTGGTATCAGGGTGTGCTACTGTCTCATTGATACGTTTTTGGTACCCATTTACTTTGTGCGCCTGATCGGAATCCTCCGCAGGCGCGTTTTGTTTTACCGGCATCTCCGGCATTACCCGGTGCATCTCCGGATGGGGGCCCACTACCTGTTCAGGAGAACAACATGGCTACTGGCACCGTGAAGTGGTTCAACTCGGAAAAGGGCTTCGGCTTCATCGAGCAGGACGGCGGCGGCCCCGACGTCTTCGCCCACTACTCGAACATCGCCAGCTCCGGCTTCCGTGAGCTCGTCGAGGGCCAGAAGGTCTCCTTCGAGGTCACGCAGGGCCAGAAGGGCCTGCAGGCGGAGAACATCCTCCCCGCCTAGTTCGAGGCGCGCTTTTCCAGAGCCGGGTCCCGCCCCTTCGGGTGCGGGTCCCGGCTCAGCGCTGTGACAGCTCATGCAGTCGGTGAGCGCTGTGTGTGCAGTCCGTGGGGCCCAGGAAGGAAATCCAGATCCAGCATGACTCGATCCGAACGTCCCGTCCGTAAGCGGCCGGCAAACGCGCGCGCCGCACAGACCGGCGGCTCAGCGAAGAGCGCAGGCCGTGGCGCGGGCCGCGGTGGCGCCCCCCGCAAGGTCGCGCCGCCGCAGGAGTTCTCCCTGCCCGAGACCGTCACCCCGGCGCTGCCCGCCGTCGAGTCCTTCGACGCGCTGGACATGCCGGCCGCCCTGACGAAGACCCTCGCGGCCCAGGGTGTCACCGATCCCTTCCCGATCCAGGGCGCCACGCTGCCCAACTCCCTCGCCGGGCGCGACGTACTCGGCCGGGGACGCACCGGTTCCGGCAAGACGCTCGCCTTCGGGCTCGCGCTCCTGGCCCGCACCGCCGGCCGCCGTGCCGAGCCGAGGCACCCGCTCGCGCTCGTCCTCGTCCCCACGCGCGAACTCGCCCAGCAGGTCGACGACGCGATCACGCCGTACGCCACCGCCGTCAACCTGCGCGTGGCCACGGCCGTGGGCGGGATGTCGATCGGTCGTCAGGCCGGCACGCTGCGCCGCGGCGCCGAGGTGCTCGTGGCCACGCCGGGCCGGCTCAAGGACCTCATCGAGCGGGGCGACTGCGCCCTCGGCCAGGTCGCGATCACCGTGCTGGACGAGGCCGACCAGATGGCCGACATGGGCTTCATGCCGCAGGTCACCGCGCTGCTCAAGCAGGTCGAGCCGGGCGGCCAGCGGCTGCTCTTCTCGGCCACGCTCGACAAGAACATCGACCGGCTCGTCAAGATGTTCCTCACCGATCCCGTGGTGCACTCCGTCGACCCGTCCGCGGGCGCGGTGACGACCATGGAGCACCACGTGCTGCACGTCGCCGACGAGACCGACAAGAAGGCGGTCGCGCTGCGCATCGCCGCCCGCGACGGCCGGGTGATCCTCTTCGTCGACACCAAGCGCGGCGCCGACCGCTTCACCAAGCGGCTGCTCGCCAGCGGTGTCCGGGCCTCCGCCCTGCACGGCGGGCGCAGCCAGCCGCAGCGCAACCGCACCCTCGACCAGTTCAAGAACGGTCAGGTCACCGCGCTCGTCGCCACCAACGTGGCGGCCCGCGGCATCCACATCGACGACCTCGACCTCGTGGTCAACGTCGACCCGCCGACCGACCACAAGGACTACCTCCACCGCGGCGGCCGCACCGCCCGCGCCGGAGAGTCCGGCAGCGTCGTCACCCTGGTGCTCCCCGAGCAGAAGCGTGAGATGACGCGGCTGATGGCGGACGCGGGCATCACGCCGCGCACCGCCCGCGTGAAGTCCAGCGACGAGGAACTCGCCCGTCTCACCGGCGCCCGCGAGCCTTCCGGTGTCCCGGTCGTCATCGAGGTCCCGCAGCCGGTCGAGCAGCCGAAGGCGCGGCCCAAGACGCGGCGGGCCACCGGTGGCGGGGCCCGGCGCCCGGCGGTCGCCGGCGGCGACACGGCCGGACGCGCGAGCACCGGTTCGGACGGCCAGGCCCGCCGTCGCGGCGGACGTCCGGGCACGGACGCGGGCGCCGCGACGGGCGGCACGTCCGCCGGACGCCGCACGGGCACCGGCGCGAGCCGTCGCACGGAAGCGGGAGGAGCGGCCGCGGGCCGTCGTAGCGAGGCCGGTGGCGGCGCGGGTCGTCGTACGGACGCCGGTGGCGGCGCGGGTCGTCGTGGCGAGGCCGGTGGCGGCGCGGGTGCGGGTCGCTCCGGCGGCCGCGGGCGTGCTCCGCAGCGCGGTGGCCAGAACGGCGGCCAGAACGGCGGCCAGGGCGCCGGCGGGCGCAGGGCCGCCTGACTTGACCTGACCGATCGGCTTCGGTGGCCCCGTAACCCCTGGCATGCGCCTCGGGTTGCGGGGCCGCCGTGTGAGCTGCCCAGCCTCCGGGGACGGGAGATCGGTTCTCGCGGCGGCCCGAGCCGTGATCGGGGCCCGTGCCGCGGGGGTTCAGACGTCGCCGAGGAAACCCGGGTCCACCCCGTCCAGCTTCAGGGCGAAATCCCGGTGCAGGCTGAGGATTTCGGCCAGCGGCACCGCTCGGCGGCTGGTCGACATGAGGTCGCGCCGCGCCTCCGCCGACCACAGGAACGGCACCACGGACAGCCCCTGGGTGCCCGTGAGAGCGCCGGACTCGGCCCGCCAGCCGGGCCAGCGCAGCGTGTCGTAGAAATGGTCCGTGCCCTCGTGCAGGAGCCACTGGAGCCATGCCCCGTGGCCCACTTCGAGCGCCTCCCACTTCAGTGAGTCCGGCGCGAAGTACACGACCTCGCCGGGATGACCGGGACGCCCCACCGACTCCGGGTCGGGGCCGTTGAGGACGAACACCCCGCCCAGCACGTCGTGGCCGACGACGAGCCCGCCGTCCCGCGGGCGCCAGTCCGGGTCGAAGTACTCGGGGAATTCGTTGACTTCGGCCAGCGAGGGCAGGTCCGTCGAGCCGCCCGGCAGCCCCGTGGAGGAGTCCTCGACCGGACTGCCGTAGATCCGCAGCCATCCGCTGTCCAGCACCACACCGCCGCAGTTGAGCACCATCCCGCCCAGCCACGACCGTGCCGTGACCTGGAGTTGGAGCAGGCTCGCGCGGCCCAGGTCCGTGTCCACGGGAGGAACTTCCATGGACACCCCGCTGGTGGCGAGGACCTTGGACAGCAGCGGCCAGGCCGGTTCCTCGACGTCGGTCAGCTCGCTCAGCTTTCGCATGGCTTCCCCGTGGGTTGTCCGGAACGCGGTCGGTGCGCTCAGTAGGCAATCATGCGCTCTCGGCGCACGGAATACGCCACGAATCCGGCGCCCAGACCGAGGAAGAGCGTGCCGCCGACGAGATACGGCGTGGTGTCCACGGCGCCGGTGTCCGCGAGCCGGGTCCCGTCGTCACCGGACGGCGTGCCCGGCCTGTTGCCGTCGGAGAGCGCGCTCGGCCCGTTGTCGTCGGAGACCGTACGGGCCCCGCTGTCGCCCGAATCGGTGGACATTCGTGTCGTCGCGGTGACGGTCGGTACCGTGGACGCCGACGTCGTCGCGTTCGGTGACGGTACGTCCTGGGTCGCGTTGGCGGACGGGACGAACCACAGGGCACCCAGGAGGGTCCCCGCTGCGGTGGCGGTCAGCAACGATCGACGTGCGGCGGACACGAAATATCGATCCCCTTGTGGCGCTTGCGAATTGGCCGTGCGGGCCGATGCTAGTGAACGGCGCGGGTCGTGGGAAAGTCGCGCATGCCAGGAGTCGTACGCTCCCTCCCATGAGTACCCCTGAGACTTCACAGTTTGTCCGGCTTCGTGTCGAACTCGTGCTGGAGATCGGTGACGCCGACGCCGTCACCCGGGCCGCACTGGACCGGATCAATGATGATGCGGACATGCCGGCCGAGGAAAGGGCGCACGCCGAGGGCGCAGTGACGGAAGACACTGCGGAAGCGCTGGCGTATCTCGTCGATCCGTTCGACCTGGTCAGCGAGGTGCCCGGAGTCGAACTCGCTCAGGCGTCGTGGAGCAGTGAGCCCGTTGACTACGATCCTGATTCGTCGGATTGGGACATCGACGAGGAGGATGATGCTGACGAGGACGACGAGGAAGATGTGCGCGGCTGACGTGGTCCGGGAGGCGTGACCCCGGCCGGTGGCCGCCGTCCGGGGCTCCTTGCCCCCGGCGCGGCACGGGCCGCTCCGTACCACCCACCTCGCATCACCCCTCCGTACGGCTTCGGCCCTCGCGCCCGGATCCGGCGGACGTGGTGTGGGCCACACTTGTGCGGGAAGTGGAACGGGACTGACCGGTTGCGGCGTTCTAACTGGTTACGGGACTCCCGTGGTCCTTTTGGGTATTGGCGACGATGGAGAAGCGTGTGATGACGAACAGTAAGCGGCGCAAGCGTCTTGTGGCGGCGTCCGCACTGCTCGGCGGGGTGCTGGTGCTCACTGCGTGCAGCGGAGGCGGAGACAAGGCCGGCGCGTCGGACGGCGGCGACTCCACGTCGCAGGCCAAGGTCGACGAGGCCGCGGCCAAGAAGACGTCCGAGGCCCTGATCAAGATCACGCCCAAGGACGGCTCCGACAACGCCTCGATCAACAACGGCACCGCCGTCACGGTCACCAAGGGCACGCTCACGTCCGTCACGATGAAGACCGCGACCGGCACCGCGGTCGCCGGTCAGATATCGGCGGACAAGAAGAGCTGGAAGCCGCTGAACCGCCTCGACCGCGCCACCACGTACAAGATCGCCGCCGAGGCCGCCGACTCCGAGGGCCGCACGGCCCACGAGAACGCGTCGTTCACCACGGTCTCCCCCACCAACAGCTTCATCGGCAACTTCACGCCCGAGGACGGTTCCACCGTCGGTGTCGGCATGCCGGTCTCGATCAACTTCGACAAGGCGATCACCGACAAGGCCGCGGTGCAGAAGGGGATCACCGTCTCCTCCAGCAGCGGCCAGGAGGTCGTCGGGCACTGGTTCAACGCCAACCGCCTGGACTTCCGTCCGGAGGACTACTGGACGGGCGGCTCCACCGTCACCCTCAAGCTGAACCTCGACGGGGTCCAGGGCGCGAGCGGTGTCTACGGCGTGCAGCAGAAGACGGTCACCTTCAAGATCGGCCGCAACCAGGTCTCCATCGTCGACGCCAAGACCAAGACGATGCAGGTCACCCAGGACGGCAAGGTCGTCAAGACCATCCCGATCTCCGCGGGTGCTCCGGACCACACCACGTACCAGGGCCAGATGGTGATCTCCCAGAAGTTCAAGGAGACCCGGATGGACGGCTCGACCGTCGGCTTCACGAACGACGACGGCAAGGGCGAGTACGACATCAAGGACGTGCCGCACGCGATGCGTCTGTCGAACTCCGGCACCTTCATCCACGGCAACTACTGGGGCGCGAAGTCCATCTTCGGCTCCGTCAACACCAGCCACGGCTGTGTCGGCCTGTCCGACACCAAGGGCGCCAACGACGCCAACACGCCCGCCGCGTGGTTCTTCAACCACTCGCTGATCGGTGACGTCGTGGTCGTCAAGAACACCGGCGACAAGACCATCGCCCCGGACAACGGCCTCAACGGCTGGAACCTGGACTGGGCGGCCTGGAAGGCCGGTTCGGCCGCCTGATCCGAGACGCGGGGGCCCGGCCGAGACCGGGCCCCGTCCGGCGGACCGGCCGAGGCCGGGGCGCGAGTGAGTGAACACCGATGCGGCGGCGGCCCCCACGGGCCGCCGCCGCATCGGTGTTCACTCACGTCGGCGTCTCCCGCATCGGTGTCTCCCAAAGATTTCTGGGCCCGGCCACAGCCTTCTCATGGTTCTCTTATTTCGGCCTTATTCCTTCATCACGCGCCGTAACTAGCTTGCGGCGCATGTTCTTCACCTACCTGAGGCGCGAACTGCGCCGCCGCAGAAAGGCGGCCCTCGTCGTCGCCTCCGGGCTCGCCCTGGGCATAGCCCTGGTCATCGTGGTCAGTTCCGTGTCCTCGGGCATGGAGAAGGCCCAGGGCAAGGTCCTGCAGTCCCTGTACGGGCTCGGGACCGACATGACGGTCACCAAGGCCGCCGCCGCCCAGAGCACAAGCGACCGCCCCCGCTTCAACTTCGACGCGAACGACAGCGATTCCGACAAGGAACAGAGCAGCGACCGCGTCATGGTCCAGGGCTTCCAGACCCTGGCTTCCTCGACCGTCTCCAAGGTCGACGCGCAGCAGGGCGTCGCGGACTCCGTCGGCGGCCTGAGCCTCCAGGTCGTCCGCATCAACGGCCAGTTCACGCGCGGCCAGTTCAAGCAGGACCAGAACAGCGGCGGCGGCAGCCGGCAGGGCAGCCCCGGGGCCCAGCAGTCCCCGCAGGGCCGTGTCGAGGGCGGCGGCGCCAACTTCGACGTCAACAACTACACGGTCTACGGCACCGACGTCACCAAGCCGGCCCTCGGCCCCCTGACCTCGTCGAAGATCACCAGTGGTCGTACGTTCAAGACCTCCGAGACGAACGCCAAGGTCGTCGTCGCGGACAAGTCGTACGCCAAGGAGAAGAAGCTCAAGCTCGGTGGCACCGTCACCATCAAGAGCGTCAAGTACAAGATCATCGGTATCGCGACGCCGGACAGCGGCGACGCGGCGGCCAACCTCTACATTCCGCTCCAGCAGGCGCAGACGCTCAGCGGCTCCAAGAACAAGGTCACGACGATCTACGTCAAGGCCTCGGACTCGCAGCAGATCGCCGGCGTCAAGAGCACCATCCAGAAGAACATCTCGGGCACGACGGTCACCACCTCCGCCGACCTCGCGGACACGGTCTCCGGCTCCCTGTCCACCGCCTCGAACCTCGCCTCGAACGTCGGCAAGTGGCTGTCGATCGCGGTGCTCGTGGCCGCGTTCCTGGTCGCCGGCCTGCTCACCTCCTCCGCCGTCTCCCGCCGTGTGCGGGAGTTCGGCACCCTCAAGGCACTCGGCTGGAAGTCGAGCCGCGTGACCCGCCAGGTGGTCGGCGAGGCCATCGTCAACGGTCTGGTCGGCGGCGTCCTCGGCATCGCCCTCGGCCTCGCGGGCGCCTACGTCGTCACCGAGATCAGCCCCAACCTCCAGGCCCAGGTGGCGAGTGCGGGCCGTGGCGGAGGCGGCGGCCTCGGTGGCGGCGGCTTCGGCGGCCCGGCGCGGGAGAGCGCCTCCAAGGCCCTCGACGTCGCGCTCACCGCGCCCGTCAGCGTCAACACCATCGTCATCGCGGTGGGCCTGGCCGTGGCCGGTGGCTTGATCGCCGGTGCCTTCGGCGGCTGGCGCGCCTCCCGGCTGCGTCCCGCCGACGCCCTGCGCCGCGTCGAATAAGCCCCGCCCCATACGTACTTACGTATCCCAGGAGTAACACCATGTACGAACTCAGAGGCGTCATCAAGCGCTATGTGCGGGGCAAGGAATCGATCAACGCGCTCGCCGGGATCGATCTGACGATCGGCGACGGCGACCGGCTCGTCATCCAGGGCCCCACCGGCGGCGGCAAGTCCACCCTGCTCCAGATGCTCGGTGGGCTCGACCGTCCCACCGAGGGCAGCGTCGAACTCGACGGCGTCGACATGGCGAAGCTGTCCGAGGCGAAGCTCACCAAGGTGCGCAGCGAGAACATCGGCTTCGTGTTCCAGAGCTTCAACCTGATCCCCACGCTCACCGCCCAGGAGAACGTCGAGACCGCGCTCGTACCGCTGCGGGTCAAGGCGAAGGAACGGCGTGAGCGGGCCGCCGCGGCCCTGGAGTCCGTGGGGCTCGCCGAGCGACTCGGGCACCTGCCCGCCGAGCTCTCGGGCGGTCAGCAGCAACGCGTGGCGATCGCCCGTGCCCTGGTCAAGCAGCCCAAGGTGCTGCTCGCCGACGAGCCCACCGGCAACCTCGACGAGAGCATGCGCGACGAGATCATGGAGGTGCTCGAAGCCATGTGGAAGGAGCACGGCCTGACCTTCATCATGGTCACGCACGACTCCGCGATCGCGAAGAAGGCCCCGCGCGTCGCGACCATCCGCAAGGGGAAGATCACCGTCAAGGAGAACGCGGGGCTGTAGTGGCGGCGCGCACGCATCCCTCGGCACCGTAGCGGCGGCGCGCACGCGTCCCGCGGCGCGGGAATGAGCCCGCAGCGAAAGGGCCACCGGAAACAGAGCTTCCGGTGGCCCTTCCGTGTTTGTGTGGGGGCATGACCGTCTCGACAGTCGAATACATCCGGTACCGCATTCCCGAGGAGCAGTCGGCCGCGTTCCTGGCCGCCTACACCCGTGCCGCCGTCCAGCTCGCGGCGGCCCCGCAGTGCGTCGACTACGAACTCGCGCGCTGCGAGGAGGACTTCGAGCACTTCGTCCTGAGGATCACCTGGACCTCGACCGAGGACCACATCGAGGGCTTCCGCGCCTCCGAGCTTTTCCCGGACTTCCTCGCCGAGATCCGCCCGTACATCGGCAGCATCGAGGAGATGCGCCACTACAAACCGACCTCCGTGCGCGGCCAGGGCGCCTCCGTGCCCACGCTCTACGCCTGGGCGGGCGGCGCCGAGGCGTTCGCCCGTCTCACCGAGGCGTTCTACGACAAGGTCCTCAAGGACGACCTCCTCGCGCCGCTGTTCGCGGGTCTCGCGCCCGAACACGCCGCCCACGTGGCCCTCTGGCTCGGCGAGGTCTTCGGCGGACCGCCGGGGTACTCCGAGGCCCAGGGCGGCCACGGTCACATGGTCGCCAAGCACCTGGGCAAGGGCATCACGGAGGTCCAGCGCCGCCGCTGGGTGAACCTCCTCCAGGACGCCGCCGACGACGCGGGACTCCCCACCGACGCCGAGTTCCGCTCCGCGTTCCTCGCCTACGCCGAGTGGGGCACGAGGCTGGCCGTGTACTTCTCCGGCCCGGACGCGACACCGCCGGCGGAGCAGCCCGTACCGAGGTGGACCTGGGGGGCCGCGCCGCCGTACCAGCCCTGAGCCGGGCGCATCCGCGTCATCAGTGGGGTGAGGACGCGCCCGCGCGGGTCGCGTCCGTCCCCCACGACGCCAGCAGCCGCAGGGCCTCGGCCGAGCCCGACCCCGGCTCCGCGTGATACGTGACCAGCGCCAGCTCCGTGTCCCCGATCAGCCGGAACGACTCGAACTGCAACGCGAGGTCGCCCACCAGCGGATGCCGCAGCAGCTTCACCCCGTGGCTCTTCTCCTTCACGTCGTGCGTCGCCCACAGCCGCCGGAAGTCCTCGCTCTTCACGGACAGCTCCCCGACCAGCGCGGCCAGCCGCGGATCGTCCGGATGGCAGCCCGCGTCCATGCGCAGCAGACAGACGATGTCGATCGCCTTCTGCTCCCACTCCACGAAAAGATCCCGGTACTCGGGCCGCAGAAAGACCATCCGCGCCCAGTTCCGCTCCTGCGGCGGCAGCTCCGACCAGTCCCCGAAGACGGCCGCCGCCATCCGGTTCCACACGAGCACGTCGGAGCGCCGTCCGGTGATGTACGCCGGGACGCCGTCGAGGGTGTCGAGAAGCTGACGCAGGGAGCCGCGCACCTGCTGCGGCCGCGCCGCCTGCCGCTTCTTGTGCTGCTTGGGCTTCGCGAGGTGCGTGAGGTGGTTGTGCTCAGCATCCGTCAGCCGCAGTGCCTTCGCGATGGCGTCCAGCACCTCCGCCGACACATTGCGTCCATGCCCCTGCTCCAGGCGCGTGTAGTAGGCGACGGACACCCCGGCGAGCTGGGCCAGCTCCTCACGGCGCAGCCCGGGCACCCGGCGGTGCCGCCCGAAGTCGGGCATCCCGACGTCCTCCGGCTTCAGCCGGGCACGGCGGCTGCGCAGGAACTCGCTCAGCTCGGCACGCCGGTCGAGGGGGAGGGCCGCTTCCCCGGCGGGCTCTGCGGAGGGCTGTTCATCCATGCCTCCAGTATCAACCGGTCGTACGCCGCCGAGCCTGACCCCGCCAGTGGTAGGACCAGCGAACGTACGCAGAACCGTGGTCTGGGTGAGCCGTGCGGGATCGGGCAGGCTTGACGCCGTGCCCGGCGCGAGACAGCCGGGCACGGACCACCCCCCTCCCGAGGAGAACTCCGGCATGACCACTGTCGTTGCGTACGCCGCGCCCGCCGCCAAGGCTCCGCTGGAGCGCACCACCATCGAGCGTCGCGCGGTCAGGGAGCACGACGTCCTGATCGACATCAAGTTCGCCGGCATCTGCCACTCCGACATCCACCAGGCCCGCGAGGGCTGGGGCAAGGCCGCCTTCCCCATGGTGCCGGGCCACGAGATCGCCGGCATCGTCGCCGAGGTCGGCTCCGGCGTCACCAAGTTCAAGGTCGGCGACCGCGTGGGCGTCGGCTGCCTCGTCGACTCCTGCCGCGAGTGCGACAACTGCAAGGCCGGTCTGGAGCAGTACTGCACCGGCGGCGGCGTCGGCACGTACAACGCCGTCGGCAAGGACGGCGAGCCCACCTACGGCGGCTACTCCCAGAAGATCGTCGTCGACGAGAACTACACCCTGCGCATCCCCGACGGCATCTCCCTCGATGTCGCCGCGCCGCTGCTCTGCGCCGGCATCACCACGTACTCCCCGCTCAAGCACTGGAACGCGGGCCCCGGCAAGAAGGTCGCCATTCTCGGCATGGGCGGCCTCGGCCACATGGGCGTCAAGATCGCCCACGCCCTCGGCGCCGAGGTCACGGTCCTCTCCCAGTCGCTGCGCAAGAAGGACGACGGCCTGAAGCTGGGCGCCGACCACTACCACGCCACCAGCGACCCGGAGACCTTCAAGGCGCTGCGCGGCACGTTCGACCTGATCCTGTCCACCGTCTCCGCCCCGCTGGACCTGGACGCCTACCTCGCCCTGCTGCGCACGGACGGCGCCTTCGTGAACGTGGGCGCGCCCGAGGAGCCGGTCCGGCTCAACCTGTTCTCGGTGATCGGCGGCCGCAAGACCCTCGCGGGCTCCGGCATCGGCGGCATCCAGGAGACGCAGGAGATGCTGGACTTCTGCGCCGCGAACGGCTTCGGCGCCGAGATCGAACTGATCGACGCGTCCGAGATCAACGAGGCGTACGAGCGGGTCCTGGCGAGCGACGTGCGCTACCGCTTCGTGATCGACACGGCCACGATCCGGTAGTCCCGGCCGAGCCGGCCGCTTCGTGGCACAAGACGGCGTGTGACACCGAAGGCGCCGTTCCCGTCGTACG
>NZ_JBSFZS010000088.1:0-33758 GCF_053600395.1 Streptomyces sp. NPDC005070
CGACCAGGAGGCCCAGGAGCGCTGGGGGACCACGACGGCATCTGCATTGCGTGATGATCGGCACATTTGAGGGCGGGGATGATGAAGGTGTTGGACCCGGTGGTCCTTGAGGTATCCAATCTGCGGTACCACGTCGGCGGCCGGGAGCTCTTTAGGTCCGTCGATCTCGTGGTGCAGTCCGGGCAATCCGTGGCAATTTCCGGTCCAAGTGGCTGCGGCAAGTCGACTCTGCTGATGTGCTGCCTGGGGTTGGTGAAGCCGGACGCCGGTGAGGTAGCGGTGTGCTCAGAGCGGATGGACCGACTGTCCGGGCGTCGCCTGCTGCGCCACAGGCAGGAGTCGGTGGGCATGGTCTTCCAAACTGGCGAATTGCTCCCGGAGCTTGCACCGCTGGAGAACGTGGCCATTGCTGGATTGTTGGCCGGAATGCCGCGTGCCGAGGCGTTCACTCGAGCAGAGGAACTCTTGGACGAATTAACGGTGCCGGTTGACGCAACCGACACCGGTTCCCTTTCCGGGGGCGAGCGCCAGCGCGTGGCGGTGGCCCGGGCGTTGGTCAATCGGCCAGCACTGCTCCTGGCCGACGAGCCGACCGGAGCACTGGACTCGGCAGCCCGCGAGACCGTTGCCGACCTACTCTATGCGCTACCTGAGCGCTGGCAATGCGGACTGGTCGTGGTCACTCATGATCCCGCCGTCGCAGCTCGTGCGAATCGGCGCTACTTGCTGACAGACGGTGGCCTGATACCTGCCGGCATATCCGAGTCGGCGGCAACGGGGGCAGCGTTGTGAAGCGCCGCGCTCTCGTCTTCCAGCTCCTGCGGGCCGGGCGCAGCGCCATGCTCAGTGCCGAGGCGGGCCGACTCAGATTCTGGGGAATCTCCCTGGCTGCTGGTCTACTGACTCTCGCGTTCAGCGGGCTCGCCCTCGCCCAGGGTACCTACGAAGGCCGTGACATGAGGGGTGCCGCCCGCGCTCCTCAACTGCTCAAAGACACCGAGCGCAGTGCAGCCGTGGCCCTGTGGTCGTGGGGCCGTGATGACATCAACGGCCGCCAGCACACAGTGATCTATCTTGAGCCGCTCACTAAGGACGCTCCGCTGCCGCCCGGACTGTCCCAATGGCCAGCACCGGGCGAGGCCGTACTATCTCCAAGCCTTCTGGAAGCAGGGCAGCACGAGGGCATTCGTTCCCGGTACGGCAACCTCGCTGGCACCATCGCACCCGAGGGCCTGCAAGCACCAGCCGAACGCTTCGCCTACGTGCGGCCGCGCGCCAAACTCCTCGACCCTCACCAGATGTACCCGATCAGAGGCTTCGGGACGCCGGCCGGTGGCATGACTGCGCTCGGCGAGAGCATGTCTCTCCCAAAGCTCTCGGTGTTTGCTGCCGGACTTGCTGGATTCGCTCTGCTGCCCGCCGGAGCTCTAGTAGTGGCCAGTGTCCGCACGGGCTCAGCCGCTCGGGCGCGCAGGCTGGCGCTCTTCGAAACGCTGGGCGCAAGCTTCGCCTCCCGAACAGTATTTACCGTGGGCGAGGTCGTAGTCCCTGCTGCGCTCGGCTGCGGTGCTGCCATGACGGTGCTCATCCCCGTTCTCATCACCGAGGTTCCCTTCCCCCTGGTCGACTTCGTTCTCAGCACCGTGGATGCGCGCCGTACGGTTCCCGGACTCGTCGGCTCAGGGCTTGCTGCCTTCATCTTGGTGCTGGCATCATCCGTGCTGCTTCGCCCTCGCCGCCCGCGACAGGACGCGGCCAGCCTGCCGTCTCCGCGATTCCAGCGGCAACGAGCGTGGCTGCCCTGGCTATTCCCCTTCGCGATGCTCATCGCCGTACGTGGATCCGAACTAGCCAGCGATGACCTGCGCCTGCCGGTGTACGCAATAGGTGTGACGGGAGTCCTGATCACCCTTCCCGCTGTGATTGCTGCCGTGACCGGGTGGGCCGGTGGACGGATCGCTCGCCTTGGCAACCAGCTGGGACGGCCAGGGATGCTGCTTGCCGGACGCAGAATGGCAACCCAGACCAGAGTGACCGCGCGCTTCGTTGCCTCCCTGGTCATCATGATCGGTCTAGTGGCCCAAACTCAGCTCTGGACTGGCCTACTGGGCGAGAACGCCGCTAACGCCATGGCAACTCAGGACCGGATCGGAACCTCGCTGCTGAGCGTCTCTCCTTACCCCGAAAACCCTCACCAGATAAGGGAATTTTCCGCTGCTCTCCCCACGGACGTGGACCTGCTTCTGATGCGCCAGACGCCCCCTGACAATGCCAGCCCAGGCACTGTCACCCTGATGGGAAGCTGTGCTGACCTCAAGGCCGTCCACTTGCCCTGCGGGAAGCGACACCGCGAGGCTGAGCTTCAACCCCGCGATCCGCGAGTCACCGAACTCCTTCGCTGGACACTCGGAGGAACCGATGGCCAGGTCCGATCCCAGACCGGAAGCGTGGTCGGCGCGAAGGCGAAGAACGATGAGTCACTGTCCTTGGTCGCTCTCTCACGCTCAGGTCACAACCTCTCCGTGCCTCAGCTTCGAGAGACGGCTCGAACTCACCTGGGCATGCGCGCCACCGCTGAACCGCTCGGAAACGACTGGCTCCTGGGCGCCACAGACCTGGCCACGTCCGCTTCATGGGTCAGGCTGCTCGGCCTCCTCGGGGCATGCCTGACCTCCCTAGCGATTGGCTTCAGCGTCCTGGCGGAACTCCTGCGTTTTAGCCGCGAGATGGCACCGCTCACCACACTGACTGGCGGGAGCAGAATCTACGGCTCCGTCCTCGGTTGGAGCCTGCTCTTCCCCGCTCTACTCGCCGCTGTGACGGGAAGCGCGATATCGCTGTGGCTGACTGCGCCAATCACTGTGGGGGGACGCCAACCGGTCCCGAGTAGTCTCTATCTCGTACTCGCATTGGGAGCCGGTGTCAGTTCTGTCCTGCTGTGTGCGTGGGGATGGCGCGCAGCAGATAGAGCGGCCTTGAGGTGGAGGCCGACCGCCGACTGAGTAACGGCGGTGGCCTAACTGACCGAAACCGTGTTGCTGGCGCTCTGCGAAGCCCTGTCCCGTTCCCTGGGACAGGGCCTTTTGCCGTCCGGAGCCGCTGACCGGAAAAAGGGCTGTTACTCACTTTCGGGTGACGGCTGCCTTTCGGGCAGGGTGGCGCTACCTGGCAGGCAGCGACCGATGGCCAATCGCCGCAAGGCTGCTGAGACCGGGCGCGCGTCAACTTCGTGCACCGACGGAATGCATGGCTGCTGCAGTCAAGTGTCACGGCGGTGCGGTTGATCGGTAACGCACCCCGGATTGCATTCACATCCCGGCGATCAGACGGGCATGGTGTGAATGCGCGACCACCCGGCCGCCACCCGTACGCCGCACAACCCGGCCCCGACCAGGGTGTTTTGGGGTTGTGTCCGCACGATGCAGGGGGATTCCCGATGACTGTTTCCACGACCTCCCGTCGTCTGACCGCCGCCGCGCTGACCGCCGCGGCCATCACCGCGGCGATCGCGGTCCCGGCGTCCGCAGCCGATCCCCGCCCGCACCGCCAGGCGGTGGAGATCAGCCAGGTACAGGCTGACTCCCCGGGCCGCGACGACCGCTCCAACCGCTCCCTGAACCAGGAGTGGGTGGAGATCACCAACAACACCCGCCGCAGCGTGAACCTGGACGGCTGGACCCTCTCCGACGCGGACGGCCACACCTACACGTTCGACCACTACCGCCTCGACGGCCGCGCAACGGTCCGCGTCCACACAGGCCTCGGCCGTGACACCCACACCGATGTCTTCCAGGACCGCCGCGCTTACGTGTGGAACAACGACCGCGACAGGGCGACCCTGCGCAACGACCACGGCCGCTTCATCGACGACGCCTCTTGGGGCCGCCGTCACTTCCACCACTGACCGGACCTGAAGCACCGCCGCCCGCCTGGGACTGCTCCTCGCCGGGCGGGCGGCGGTGAAACAGGGTGGGCCGGGCCGATCACCTGCGGCCCGGCCCACCCGTCCTGTCGCTCTCCCTGGCGGTGACCGTGGGGTGAAGGGGGAGTGGAGGAGTTGAAACGCCCGCTCAACGCGCGTAGCGCAGCCGTCGGCGGTGCGCTTGTCTCAAGGACGTACATCTCCAACCCCCCACATCCCTTGGAGAGTTCATGTTCCGCCGTACTGTGTTCGGCCTGCCCACGGCCTCTCTGATCATTCTCGGCCTGTCGGCCGGCCCGGCTCTGGCCGAGCCGCCCGCACCCCCGTCAACGGCGACCGCCCGCAGCGAACTCTCTGCCCTGACCGTCGCCGCCCCGCACTCCATTGACGGCTACGCCCGCGACAAGTTCGACATCTGGTCCACCCAGCCCGACGGCTGCACCACCCGCCAGGACGTCCTCGCCCGCGACGGCAAAAACGTCCAGGACCAGCCGAACAGCTGCCAGCCCGCCGGCGGCTCCTGGTACTCCGCCTCGCCGGTTGCGTGGAAGTTGTGCCTTTGGTTGTCGACCGCAGGCTGCCAGCACCGGAGAGCGTCATGGGCAACGCAGGAGCCCCGCGAGTGCAGGATGGACAGCTCATCCCGCCGTTCTTCAACCTCTCTCGACGCCATGGAAATGTTATAGTGAGGCTATGGCTACAACGACGATTCAGGTGTCCCGTGAGGTGAGAGACCATCTGGCCGAACTCGCCAAGGAGCGGGGGCTGAGTCTGGGGCAGTTGGTCGAGGCGCTTGCGGCCGGGCAGCCGACCGCCGCGCAGCGCGCTGAACGCCTTGCGGCCGACCGCGACGTTGTGCGGCGGCTTGTGGGCATCGAGCTGACCGACGAAGACTTTGAGCAGGCCCCCGACGTTCTGGGCAACCTCTACAAGATCGCTGCCGAGAAGGCTCGTTCCGCCAGGGGCACAGCTGCGTGATCGTTCTTGATACGAGTGCGGTGCGCGCGCTGGCCGACGGGCACAAAGCGCTGAACCTGCTCGCCGGCAACATGGCCCGCACTCCCACTGAGCAGCTCCGCATCCCTGCCCTGTGCCTTATGCAGGCCGAAGCTGACGAGGAACACCTGCACCGGCGAGTGCTGGCGTTCTCCTCTGTTCTGGTCGACCCGCTCGACACTGCGGCCGCCGCCACCGTCGGCACCATGATCCGTGACGGTTACGGAGGCCCCGACACATGCCACGCGCTGTACTGCGCTCTGCCTCGAGCGGAGTTCACGGGCATGTCGATCCTGCTCACCGAGCACGAGGATCGTTACCCGCCGGGCGTGGTCACCGTCGACATCAACTCACCCGGCATGCTCGGCTTCCACTGATACCAGTGGAACGACTCTGGCAGCGCCAAGACCTGGTCACCTTCCTCAACCGGGATCTGCTGGTCGGGCAATTGCCGGTACTGCGCACCCTGATCAGCGGGCCGTTGGGGGAGGCATGGGAAGCAGCCTTTCCCGAGCTGGCTGCCGTCCGGAGCGCGCCGGCCGCGTGAATCTGACCGACCTGCACCGCCGGCTCCTTGCTGATGTACGCCGAGGAGAACCTGGGCGAGGCTTGAGCTGCGCTCAGTGCCAATCGAAGGCTTTCACCGGCGGCGTGCCGGGCCTGCTCTCCTTGTTGACCCAGATCATCCGGTTGCCGTGCAGGTGCATCGTGTACGGCTCGTCCCGTGTCACTCGCAGGCGACGCCGCGCCACCTCACTGCCGTCGGCGGGGTCGAGTACATATGCCTGGCATCGCCACGCGACATGCTGCCCCTCGTGCTCATCCTCGTAGTGGCGCAGGACGACCACATGACCACGATGGCAGGCCAGCGCGTCGATGCCCCAGCCGCCGTCCCACGTCCACAGGTGCCGGCCCGTCGACAGCGAGAAGCCGGCGAGACGGACAAGGTAGTTGTACTCCGGCACCCTGACGAACGTGACCAGGGTGTCCCCGGCCCAGGTGACATGGCGTCGTCCGTCGGCGAGGGCCCAGGAGGCGTACGGGGCTATCGAGGCGTCGTCGTCCGACGACAGCTCCGCGACGGCATTGCCGTCCGTGTCCAGTCGCAGCAGACAGTCCGGGCCGCGACGGCCCTCGCCCTCGACGGCGAGCAGCACGGGGTCCGCGGCAACGATCCGTACCCGCGCGACGGGGCCGTCGACGGGCATCGGCTTCTCCCAGCGCACTGTGCCGTCGGCGGCATCCACCGATGTGACGGTGGCGGTGCCCGCCCGCCGCGTGACGAGAAGGAGTCGATCTCCTGCGGCCCCGATCTGAGCCTCGTTCGTCAGGCCGTGCGGCACGGTCCATGCCGATCGGCCCGTATGCATGTCCAGGGCGACGACCGCCGATCCCGTGGCGATGATCGCTCTCTCCCCGGACAGGGCAGCGGTGCCGAGCCGGAGACCGGAGGTGCCGGGCCGGAGCTCTTCGAGGTTCTGCCGCGCCGACCAGAGCTGGTTGCCCGAGGTCACGTCGAGGGCGGTGACGGTGGCGTTTTTCCGACCGTCGGAGGTGTCCGGCCAGTGGATGAGCAGCGCGACACCGTCCACCACCTCATCGGCCATGGCCGACAGCACGTTGCGGCCGGGTACCTCCCAGGCCCAGCGCTGCTCGCCGGTTGCGGTGTCGAAGGCCCGGAGCCGATCGAAGGCGGCCCTGACGATGAGCCCGTCGCAGTGCCAGGTGCCCAGCACCTCAGAATCGGCGCGACCGCTGTGTCGGGCCTCCCACACCGGCTTGAGCGCACGCAGCCGCCGCTTGGGAAGCCATACCGAATCTGGCGCCCTGTCCTCGTACATGCGTCTCTCCACCCCCAGAAGAACCGATGTCGAGGGAAGCGTAAAGGGCGTGCCGATCACAGGAACCCGGCGCACCGGCAGGGAGCGTTCCAGGGTGAGGGAGCGGGGGTCGAGGAGATCCACGGTGTCGGCGGCGTCTCCCTCGATGGTCCGTCGCAAGACGACGCGTTCGTCGCCGGCCACGACCTCGGCCCGGACGGACAGCACGTTCTCGCGGACAGCGGGGGTGAGCACGGCGCTGCCGCCGAGAGCGTGTTTGAAGAGCATCAGCAGGCTGGACTTGCCGGTGCCGATCGGGCCTGTGATCACCCCTGCGCCTGGCACAGGGCCTGCCCGTGACGGATAACTCGCCGGAGGCGTCGTTGTACGGTTCATCCTGGCCCTCAGTACTCTGCTGGCGACCGGGAGACCTCCTGTGCCTGGTGCCGTGGGCAGAGCTGCGCGCGGCAGCCGCCAAGTTCATCACTGGCGCCGCGGACGCGGCGGCCGCCGAAGCCGTGAAGCACGAGGCTTCGTCGAGGACGTACTCCGTTGGCGCCGGCCGTCGCGCCGCTGTCCGGCTTGACCCGCTCTGCGCCCCATGGGCTGCGGCCGCGCCGACAGTGCACCGCCGTGCGTGGAGCGATGCAAGGCTCCTTCGCCTGCGGGATCTGCGATTCTCAGCAGGCAACCGTGAGCGAAAGAACAGACCTCATGCGCCTGTTCGATGACCTCCAGGACCACAGGCAAGGACTTACGACGCGCTACAACCAGATCGCCGATTCCCCGGCGGCAGAACTTCGGCCGTGAGGTGAAGTTCGTCGCCGACTGGATCATCAAGCCTCGCAGATACGGACGACACGCGGACAACCATGCGCGGCCGACGGTTCGGCTACCGCATTCTGGTCCCGTCGAAAGAAGATCCAACGGGGGGCGCTGGATGTGGTCAATGTTATCAACGTGCGAAATACCGGCGGGGGAACGGTTCGACTGGTACTCCGACATCGTCTCGCGCGAGGTGATGCCGGCCGCCCTCAGCAGTGAGCGACCGGCCGAGTTCCAAGGTGAGGCAGCGGTGTTGGACCTGGGGGAGGTCCGCGTGTCGAGGTTCTCCCTGTCGCCCCTGCGTTCCCGGCGTACGCCCGCGATGATCCGGTGCGGGGACCCGGAGCAGTACCAACTGGCCCTGCTGCGCAAGGGCGCGACGTCGCTCTCGCAGCACCGGAACGAATGCACCGTCGGAGCCGGAGACCTCATGCTCTGGGACACATCGCGTCCCTCCGACAATCGGATGCCCGCCACCGGCGGTCAGGTGCGGGCGACGATTCTCATGCTGCCCCGGGACATCGTGCCGTTGCGCACCCAACGCCTCGACCGGGTGCTGGCCCGTCGCATCCCCGGCGGCCGGGGCATGGCCTCGATCCTGTCGTCGTTCATGACCGCGCTGGAGGACCAGGGCGCCGCATGCGGTCCGGAGGAGCTACGTCATCTCGGCACGGTCGCCGTGAGCCTTGCGACGGCCTGCCTGGCCCAGCACGTGGACGCCGAGCAGCAACTCCCCGCCGAGGTACGGACGCAGGCGCTGCTCCAGCGGATCCACGCGTTCATCGAGCACAACCTCGGCGATCCGGAGTTGAGTCCGCCAGCGGTCGCCGCACACCACCACATATCGGTGCGCACCCTCCACCAACTCTTCCACGACCAAGGCGAGAGCGTCCGCGCCCGGATACGCCGACGTCGCCTGGAGCGGTGCCGCGACGACCTCGCCGACTCCGGTCTCCGTGCCCGTCAGGTCAACGCCATCGCCGCCCGGTGGGGCTTCAGCGGACCGGTGGTCTTCAGTCGTTCCTTCCGCGACGAGTACGGACTCAGCCCGACAGAGTTCCGTGCCCTCAACGCCGAGGACTCGAGCGCCACCGGCTCCGCGATCGGCGGAGGCGCCCTTCAATCGTTCCCGCGCGCATTGCCACATGTTTGAGCGTTGCGAACGGACGCCGCACCCGTGCGTCGGCAGCGCCTGCCCGCGCACGGATGCGGCCCACGAGGTCAGCAGCCGTTGTTGATGGCCTTGGTGCCGACGTAGAGGACGCCGTTCGAGTTCATGTCGACGGTCGATCCGCCGCCGCCCTTGGTGTTCGAGGCCCAGACCACGCCGCCACTGCTGTTGTAGACGACGAAGTTGCCATCCGTCTGGTAGACCGCCCAGTTGTTGTCCCCGGAGCCCCAGCTCTTCGTCGACCAGCAGGCGTAGCGGCTCCCGTCGTCGAACCGGAGGTACTCGACCAGGTTGCCGTCGTTCTGCATGACAAGCTGGATCTGCCAGCCCTGGGGGGAGAACCGATAGATCATCTGGCCGACGTGCAGGGCCTCCCCCCGGTACAGAAAGCTTTGGCCCGCAGCCGCCGACGCGGTTCCGGGGGTGCCGATGAGTGCGGACGCGGCCAGACCGGCCGCCGCCGCGGCCGTCGCGAGCCAGCGGGTGATGCTCATACCTACGGTCCTCCGTTCGAGACATTCCAGGGCTGTGCTGCCGGACCCGGGCACCCGCCGGGCCCGGTCACTCACGCGAGTGAAGGCCTACCGGTGCTGCGGCTCCCTGGAAGACGATGCCAACGGACCATGTGGCGGAGTTGACGTGGAGTGCGGGGTTACTTGATCTCGGGTGCGGACGTCGTCGAGGTATTCGCGGTCGGCCTTGCTCCTCTCGGCGGCACCCTCGCCAAGGCCAGGCTCCTTGCCACGCGCCCTTGCCGTGATTGGAACCTACCGAGCGCGTCTCGCTGGCCGCACCCGGTGTGGAGGTGTGGGCGTCTGCGAACTTCCGAGCTGGATCACGGACCGGCTCACCGTCCTTCGGGTGTAAAAAAGCCTGTTCAACATGATCGAGCCCCCGTTGTCCGCAGCGCCCGCTACGGTAGATCCCGTAGTGAACGGCATGCCGCGAACCGCCGTCTCCGCTGCTGCCCCGCGCCCACGTTGCACCGGAGCAGCGCCGCCGGACAAGGACCGATGTCGGGTCCCGCGCAGCACCGCCTGAACAACCCGTCTGTCCGGCCGCGCCCCTTGCACGCGACGTCCGGCGGGAACGCATGGGGTCCCGCTGTGGAGACGACCGCGACTAAAACCGGCAGGGACCATCTCAAGCGGCAGGCCCGGCAGATCGCCCGCACCACGGGCCGACGCTTCCCTGACGTACTTGCCGAGCTGCGCCGTGCACCCCGCCCGTCGATGCGGCGTCCCTCGACAAAACTCGTCCTGCTCTGCAACGGACTCGCACACCTCATCGACGGCGGCCGCTGCGCCCGCCCCGTCGGCCACCACCTGCTCGACGGCGACGGCGCCGCGCCGTGCCGAGGGATGAGCCACCACTGTAGGAGCCTCTCAGATTGAAGGCCCGGGAACGGGCAGGGGCTTGAGCCTCCAGCGCTCGCGCACCGGCAGGCCGAACCGATGCGCGCTGCGTTGTCGACCATCTCGACCGGCCGTCGCGTCACTCATCCGCTGACCATGCCCTTGGAAGATGGACAGGCGCAGGACGACGGATCCCTCGACCCGATCGTGAAGCTCGCACCCTCTGCGTCCTCATCGTGGCCGCCTGCAAGCCGCTTCTGGTGCAGTCGTCCCCAGTCCGTTGACCTGATGATCCCTTCCGTTCCTCCAGTCAACGCTCCCACTCGGGGAACAAAAGGAACCGGTCGAGACGGTTGAGGTGAGCCGACTCCCCGGTCCCGACCATCCGCACGATCTCCTTCGGAAGGCGCTCCTGGTCGAGACCGAGCAAGGAAGAGGGCAGGTCGGTCGGTTCGCTGCCACCTGTGATGCCGTCGCGGAGCAAGATACTGGGGAGAAGCGCGCCCCGGGCCTCTGAAGCGGCCTCCTCGGTCAGCAGGGGGAAGATTCTGACGTGAGTGCCGAGCCGGTCCCAGCCGAGGTGGTCGAACAGGCCCGGATCCAGCTTCAGGGAGAGGGCGCCGGTCAGGCGGCCGATGCGTACGGCAAATAGCGGCCACCGGGTTCCCGGCACCGAGATCAGCACCACCGTGTGCTGACAGACGGCCTTGAGCTGCGCCCATGCCTGGGGGGTGCGGTCGCGTACGGCTTGCCGGGCGATCACCCTGTTGGGGCTGTCCCCGGTGTCAACCAGCCTTCCGATCAGGACCGGCGCCAAGAGCGTCCAGGCGATCCGGTCGGGAAGCAGCACCGTGTCGAGGTCTCCGGTGATCTCCGCGACCAGGGTGGTACGGGCGCTGAAGTCCGCTGGGCGCTCGAATAGCCGCTCTCGGAATCCTCCACTGCGGCCGGGGAGGATCGTCGTCAGATCGGCGAGCGTCGCCCCCTCCTCGCCCGGATCGAGAAGGGCGTCGACGGCCTGCTGAAGCAGGGCGCGCTCATGACTGATGATGGGAGACGGAGCTTCGAGGGTTATCAGCCGGCGAACTCGGTTGTTGCGGAAGACGATCTGCCTGTACGGGTTGTTGAGTGCACCGCCCTGGACGCGCCCCTCGTGGACGAACAGCGGGCGCAGGTCGGCGGGCAGCACCGGAAGCCTGTGCAGCAGTGCGCCCCGGGGAGGGGTCTTGCCTCGCCGGGTGAACATCAGTCGCAGCGCGTCCACACCCGTGCACAGCCGGTCCCCGTCGAGGCGGGGCTCCGTCTCCGCGGGCGGGAGGACGAGCTCGTCGTGGTCGCTGTCCCTGACGACGTGGCACCGTTCGTGAACAATTTCCGCCAGCGTCCCGTGGTCGAGGCCGAGGGCGTCGCTCAGACGGTCCATGTACCAGGGGTGGACCATCGGCGCGGCCAGTTCGATGTGGCCCATGCGCCAGCGCCGGACCTTGCTGTCCGTCACCTCCACCCCGCACCTGGGGCAGACCTTGCCCGCGTGAGATGACCTCCGGAATTTCCCGCAACTGCATGCGTGGTCGCGGACCGGTCCGAAGATCCGCTGACAGGCCAGGCTGGCCGGCACCGGCAGCCCGGTCCGCAGGTCCATCGTGTCAAATTCCCGCACCTCGCCGAAGGATGCGGCGAGGATCTGGTCGTCGTCGATGGCCTGGAACGACAGCCGGTCGCCGTGCCACACGGGTTCGACGCAGGCGGCGCGCAGCAGGCGGCCCCAGTTGCGTACCGCCTCCAGCGGTGCGGACTCCAGCGTCGATGCTTCCTCGGACGGCGGTGTCGGGATCTCCCGCAACGAGGTCCCGCCTTCGGCCAGGAGCTGGTAGAAGCCGAGGCGCCCGTCGATGAAGTCACTGCGGAACACATGGATCTCGAAGGCGGTTCGGGTCGCCCCGCGTCGCAACAGCCACGCCAGATCCGTAAGCCGGACCGGTTGCCCCGGATCTGCCGTGTCGGTCCGTACCGGCAGCTGCGTGACCATGGAGTACGGACCGGTCGCCCGGGCGCGGACGACGGCTCGGGAGCGCTCGTCGGGGCGGAGCCGGACGCCGACGGTCCTGGTCGCCTCTCCGCTCGCCCAGGGATGGTCGGGGCCGACGAGTACATCCGTCCCGTGGCCGTCGTGAGTGCCGCACACCACCGCTCTGGAGCCGTCCGGGCCGTACAGGACGTCGCCGGTCTCCAGGGGATTCGTCGTCGCCAGGCTGATGCTGATCCTTGCGCGTTCGCCGCGGCGCAGCACCTCGTTGTGGACCACACGTTGCGGATGCCAGACGACCTTGAAGGGCTCGGACGCCGCGGTACTGATGTGCACACTCAGCACCCTCGCGGGGTGCCGGCCCGCCCAGCGGAACGACGCGTCCTGGCGATCGGCGAATTTCTCGCCGAAGATCGCGCGTAGCAGTCGCTGCTCCTCGGTGAGGTTCTCCTCGGCGAGGGGTGTGCTGATACCGACGAGAAGGTCACCCGGCTCGACCGTCGCGCCGGGCAGCACGATGCCGTCCGGGGCGAGCGCCCTGCACAGGTCAGGCGGCACCTCCGGCGGTTCGGCGGTGAGCTCGTCGAGCCCGAGCTTGGTTGTGCGCAGGGATACGCCGACGTTGTCCAGGCCCGAGCCGGAAAGTGTCCCGGGCTTGGACAGGCCCAGTGAGACCAGCGCCGCGTCGCCCCGGAGGTCAGGGGACACGGCCACGACACAGGGCCGGTACAGGTCGGCGCCGCGGGCCAGGCCGGTGTCTTCGTGCCGCTCGGCGGCGAGGGCGTAGCCCGCCTTGCGGGCGAACCGTGCGCTGAACCCGTCGGTGTACCGGCGACGCCGCAGGGGGCGGCGGACTCCGGCCTGTTCCGCGATGACGGTCCGCAGCTCGGACCCGGTCGGACGGTTGCGGCCGGTGACGGTGCGCCGGAAGGCGGCTTGCAGGATCTTCTCGACGTTGGTCTGCCGGTCGTAGCGGGGGTGATCGGCGACGGCGACGAGTTGCCTGGTCGGCCGGTCCTGACCGTGTTGGTCCCGGACGTCACTGACCCACAGCATGTCCGGGAGGTCAAAGACCAGTTCGTCGTCCCGCTCGGTCAGCCCCAGCATCAACGGCAGCTGCATCAACTCCAGACTCCGGAGGTCAGATGCCTGCCCTGGCCGACGGATCCGCAGGTCGAGGGTGAGCGGGATCCGGCAGTCGGAAGGGTGTACCCCGCCCTTCTGGATCTGCCACCACAGGCTCAGTGTCACCCGTGTTCCGCACCGGTCGCAGCTGACATACGAGGCCGTCGTTCCGCATCCGTGACACTGGGGCCCCTGCGCGGGCAGCCGGCCGTTGCCAGACATCGCCCTGCATGCGCAGGCGTGGTCATAACGGGCGGCATGCCCCGTCCGGCTCCCGCACAAGCAGGCCCACGTACCCAAGTGGTACCCGGTGAGGTCCACGTCGACCGGCGGCTCTGAAGAGTCGTCGTCCGTCAGCCGCATTGGGAACAGCCGGTGCAGGGCCTGCTCCAGGCCGATCTCCCGCCGGTCGGCAGCGGGCACGTCCAGCTGGAGGAAGTCGGCGAAGCCCTGGCAGTGCCGCTGGTGCAGGGACGCGTACGTGTCGTCGCGCTCTGCCGACCGCTGGCGCAAGAGCAGTCGGGCGTAGCGCAGCAGGTCGGGCCGGGCCTGGCTGAAGTACTCCAGGCCGAGGTCGAGGTCGTCGCGCAGGGCGAGCACACCGAACCGTGCCAGGCGCAGCTCACGGAACTGTGCGTCAGTGAGGACCTCGTGCACCTCGTCGGCGAGGTCGTCCTCCACGGTGTAGCGCACCACAGTGGAGAGGGCGTAGTCGCTGCGGTGGGAACGCCATTGTCGGGCGTCCTCCGCCAACTCCTTGCGGTAGGTGCCCTGTGCGATTCCTTCGGCGATGCGCTCGCGGAACGACGGCATCTATCGCTTCTCCCGGAAGTATTCCTTGAACCGGTTGTGACAGAAGGTGTACGAGTGCCTGCGTTCGCCGGTTCGCAACAAGAACCGCTGCAGGTCACGTACCACCTGATCGAGCCTCCCGCCGGTCAGGCCTGAGATCCGCAGCAGGTCGGAGCGGTGCAGGGGGCCGTACGCTTCCAGGATCATGCCGAGCACCTTCTCGTGCAGACCGCTGTTGACGGAGCGGTGAAGCTGCTCGAACTGCTCGTCGAGGTACGAGTACAGGCCGTTCGGGGTCCGTCGGATGCTCTCCGGAGTGAGCCTGCCGTGTTCCACGTCTTCGACCAGGAACCGTAGATAGAACGGGTCTCCCTCGGAGACGTCATGCAGGGCGTCGACGAAGCCGGGCCGCTGGCCGAGGGCGGCACCGGCCGGCCCGGCGTGCTGCTGCAGCAACTGCCGGACGGCGTCGGTGTCCAAGCCGCCAAGCGTCACTCGCAGACCGATGTCGTCCGGTGTCAGGCCCACTTCTTCGAGGTAGGACCGTTCGCCCTGGGACCGGGCCGAGAGAAGGACGAACAGATTCTTCGGCAGGCGCCGAGGGAGGAGACCGAGCAGGAAGCTGGGATGCCGGTCCACCTCGTCGATGGCGTCCAGCACCACCACGGTCGGGGTCTCCCGGTCTTTCTCGACCACCTCGAGAAACCGAGCCGTCAAAGCGCGCCCACCGGTGGGAACGGCACGGTGCGGGTCGAGTTGCTCGCACAGGTTGGAGAGCAGATCGTCGAGCCGCGTCGGGTCGAAGGCTCCGCCCGCTGTCTTGTAGCGCTGACTGATGAAGTGGTAGAGGTAGCCGGGCTGTTGACAGACCAGTACGGCGAGCAACGATGTCTTGCCGTACCCGGAAAGCCCGTCGACGAAGACGTATCCGCGGTCATGCCCGTCGACGTGGTCGCGGATGGCGCCGACCTCGGCGTCGCGGCCCGCGAACTTCTCGGTGTGATAGTCGAGCAGGTGCTGGAAGAACCGCCGCGATCCGCCGGACGACGAACTCTGCGCTTGGGGCGAGCGAGGGAGCGGAGCGGAGCCCGTCTCCAGGGTGAGGGCGCCGGCCCAAAGGTGCCGGACGGTGTCGACCACCTGTTCATCACGCCGGGCTCTACGGGCCAGGACGGTGGCCACGGACACGACGGCCTCGGCCCGGCGCGGAAGCGAGGACTCGGACAGGATCCTGCGGACAGTGTCCCCGCTCGGCGCGTCCGGCAGATCGTCGTCCTCTTTGATCTCGTCCGCGATGTCGTCCGTAGCCGGCGCGCCCGCGTGCGCATAGAGCTCGTACAACAGTGACTTGAGGTCGCGAAGAGGGCCTGGGTCGGCGATGACAGGACGCTGGACGGGCCGTGGCCGTGGTGTGCGCTGCGCCGCGCTCTGCTCGTCCCTCACCGGACAAGCATCGCGCAGGACCTCTCCCGTATGCGTGACTTCGGCGCGACTCAGCGCAACCGGGCGCAGCTCGGATTCCGGGTCCTGACACGCCGCAGGCTGATGGGAGGTCGGCCGACCACAACGTCCCCCCGTCCACAGCCCCTTGGAGCTGCTCCATGTCAATGCCCCCGCGGAAGCACCCGTCCGTCCCGGACCCGACCCGCCGACCGGCTGATGCCTCATCCGCCCTCACCACGGCCCCCGAACGCTCCGCTGACACCGCACCGCTGTATCGCGTCTTGCTGAAAGGGGCGTTCTACGAAGCTGGTAGGACGCTGTTCCGGGAAGTCTGGAAGATGATCGCCGGCGAGTGACGGCCGACCGGGGCCTGGCCGACGCGATACATCACACGAGAGATTAGGCTGCCAGCCTCGTCACCACCGCCGGACCTGTGGCCACGAAGCGCGTCGGCGCCCCACGGGCCGGGCCGGGCCGGGACGAGGGCCGGCACGTGCCGCCTCGTACCCTGTGACCATGCTGAACCCTGATCACATTCACCTGCGCCCCGTCACCGAGAAAGACCTGGACCAGCTCGAACGTCTTCATGAAGATCCCGCCGAAGCCGGAGACCACGGCTTCTTCGGATTCCGTAATCCAGGGCAACTCCGACGGCAGTGGGCTGACGGATTCCTGTCTGCTCAGGGCGGCAGGCTCGTGATCGCCGCAGACGACGACCGGTTCGTCGGCGAGGTGCAGTGGCACGAGGTGATGCAAGGCCCGGCGTCTCCGTGCTGGAACATCGGCATCTGCCTGCTCACCGCCGAACGCGGCAAGGGCTACGGTACGCAGGCACAGCGCCGGCTCGCCGCCTACCTGTTCGACCACACCAAGGTCAACAGAGTCGAGGCGAGTACCGAACTGGCGAACATCGCCGAACAGCGTGCCCTGGAGGGAGCGGGCTTCACCCGCGAAGGCGTCCTGCGCGGGGCCTGCTTCCGAGCCGGCGCATGGCGCGACATGGTCCTGTACTCGGTGCTGCGCTCGGACCAGGCGGCCTGAGTCCGCCCCTTGTCCGCCGCAGCCGCGCATCCGTGATCGAACCGACCATCGCATCGACCGGGCCCCGGTCGGTGCGGGCGGCGATCCCGCCGTCCGCGCGTGCGCTTCTTGACCGAATCCGACTGACACGGCATCATCACGCCTTCTCGCGCCACGTGGCGTGCCGATCCAGTGGCGGGACGAACCGGCAGCGCTGCGCCGCGTCGGTATGTGGTTCAACCGCTCCCTTCACACAGAGTGCTGCGGTGTACAGATCTGACGCAGGCACGTGGCCGGGATCTACCCGCCCCGCACCACACCACGACGTCGTCGCGGTGCATGTAGTGGTCGACCGGGCTGCCCGGCCTGGCAAGCGGTCCGTCACTCCCAGCAGGACGCCGTCTGCACCCCCCCGGTGCCCCTGTAGCGGGTCGCACCGAGCGCCAACCAGCAGTCGCGTTTGAACGGAACGAACCGGCGCCGCACCACCATTCCTCTCGCACCGTGTCGCCCAGTCGGCCGGCCGAGCCACTACCGGGCCGGCCGGACAGAGAGGGGGCGCGCTGGATCCGTTGTGACGTGGATCAGTGGACGTGGACGTAGTCGGTGACCTTGGTGCTGGTGAGGTAGTGGTTTCCGGTCTGGCGGCTGAGGGCGAGGGCCCAGGTGCCGTCCTGCTTGGCGGTCACCAGGCCCGTGAGGTGGCCGTTGTGTTCGCTGCCGAGTTCGCAGACGTAGTGGTAGGTGGTGGAGCCGCGAGGCTTGAAGTAGAGGGTGGGTGCGCCCCCTTGGAGAGGCTTCCAGGTGGTGCCCTTCTTGTACTGGAGGGTGCCCGCGAAACTGATCGACTGGCCCTTGCGCACTGTGTCGGAGGAGGCGTGGAAGCCGGTGATGCGGGTGGCATAGCGGTAGAGGTGCACCGGCTTGGTGGTGCTGGTGCCCAGGTCGGGGTTGCCGTTGAAGCGCGCCCGCCAGTACGCGTCGGTGTCCGGCTTGGCGAGGGTGCGGGCGAACGTCTCCTCGAACAGGGGTTTGTTGTGGCGGATCGGGACGGGAACGGTGGCGGCGTCCTTCCAGCCGCTCTTGCCATCCTTGGAGTACTGCAGCGTGACGGTGGGCTGGGCGGGCCAGTGGGCGTGGGCGTCTTCGTAATAGACGTCGCCGTGAGTTTGCAGGGACCCATCGTCGTTGAGTGATGCGCTCAGCGCGATGTGCGTGGTGTAGGCGACGTGGAGGCTGAAGGGTTCGGTGGTTGTCTGCTGGAAGGGCATGTCGCCCGTGCCGACGACGAGTTCGGCGCTGGGGGCGGCGTTCTCAGAGGAGACGTGCAGGGTGTAGTCGCCCCGGTTGTCGGTGGTCGTCTGCCCGGCCACGGCGTGGCCCTCGAGGGTGATCGCGGTGTGCGGCAGCGGTTGCCAACCTGAGGCGGTCTGGATCTCCGCGTGGCCGGTGACGGTTCCCGTCGCACCCTGCTGCAGGTTCAGGGTGTGAGTGCTGGCAGAGAAACGGACCGGTGCCTGCGCGGTGTGCAGGTTCTGGGGGGACATCGGCGGGTGGATCGCCCCCGGGTAGCGGCTGGAGGCCTCGGGCACGGTGTACAGCTGGAAGAACGGCTCGGAAGGGATGAAGGCGGCGGTGAAGCGACCGTCGGCGGCGGTCGGCGCGGTCGTGTGGACGTACCCGGCGTCGACGTCGATGGTGACCCCCTCGGCGGGAGCCGGTGTGTCCGGGTCGCGGGGGTCGCGGGCGACGACGGTGCCGCTGACGGAGACGTCCTGGTGAAGGTAGTCCGGGACTGTCGGGGTGGTCGTGACGCCGGTGACCGTGATGACGGTCCGGTAGTGCAGGGTGTGCGGCGAGAGGGCCTCGGTGACGGTGGCGCCGGAGGCGTCCTGGAGATCGACGGTGACCCGGTAGTCGCCGAGTTGGGCCAGGTGCACCGGCGCCCTCCAGACGCCGGAGCTGGCGTCGTGTCCCTCGAACTGGGTGAAGGCCTCGGTCGATCCGGCCTCCGGGGCCCCGTCCGGTGCGTCCAGCGGATAGAAGTGGGCCGTGATCCGGGTGAGCGGGCTGTCGGAGTGCGCCGTGACGAAGAGCAGGCCCGGTTCGTACCAGCCGTCGGCGTCGGACAGGACAGGACCGCCGGTGGTGCCGTCCGCGTGGGCCGGGGCGCTTCCCGTGAACAGGGAGGCGGACAGGGCGGTCGCCGTGGCCGCGGCCAGGAAGGTGCTGCGTCTCATGAAGTTTCCCAGGGCAGAGGTGGGTTGCTTGGGCGGAGCCGGATTTCGGATCCGTGCCGGCGCCGCCCGCACCCGGAGGTGTCCGGGTGCGGGCGGCGGTACGGGATGACGGTGAGGGTGTCAGTCGAGCTGGGCGACCTTGGGCAGGTCATCGGCGGACGCGGCGTCGGCCGGGGGGAGAGCATAGGGATAGATACGGACGTTGCTGATCGCGCCGTTGGTGTATTCGCCGTAGGCCCCGGAGGCGAGCTTGCGGCCCAGCTGCAACGGACCGGTGGCGTTCCAGGGGGTGTACGTCCAGTCGTTGGTGGCGGTGAGCTTGCCGTCGACGTAGAGGCGGATTTCCTCGGCGGAGGCGTCGTAGATGCCGACGAGATGCGTCCACCGGCCGACAACCGGCTTGGTCCCGTAGGTCGCTCGCCAGACGGCGCTGCTGGTGTCCGTGCTGTGCCGGCCGAACGCCCAGGCCTGGGCGCCGGAGGAGTAGTACAGCTGGAAGCCGTTGTTGGTGGTGCCGTTCTGCGAGAGGAACGTGCTGTTGGCGGTCAAAGAGTTGAGCTTGACCCAGGCGGAGACGGTGAAGCTCTTGGAAGTGTCCACGGCTGGGCCGCTCGCGCTGCCGTAGCCGGTGGTGCCGTTCAGGGTGAGGGCGTTGCCGCGGGTGGTGTCGTTGGTCCAGGAGTAGCCGCCGGACAGGCCGGCGGTGAGTGTTCCGGTGCTGTCTGCAGTCGTGGCGCCGCTGCCTTCGGCCAGCTTCCACCAGTGGGTGGCGGAGTCGGTGACCGATCCCAGTGAGACGGCCGGGGCGAAGTCGTAGGTCGGCGGTGAGGTGAGGACCAGGCTCTGGCGGTAGTTGTACTCGAGGAGCTGGCCGTAGGCGTCGACGGCATACAGATCCGGCATGCCGTCCGGACCGCCGGGGTTGGTGGAGGTGCTTTGGACCGGGCTGTTGACGTCACCGGGGGAGGCGACGACCGGGTAGGCGGTCGGCGACAGGGTGAGGCCGAGGTTGGTGTGCGTGCCCGGGTGGAGCAGGTCGGGGACCAGCGTGGCCGGGTCGACGGTGATCGGGTAGCTGTACAGCTGGCCGGTCGTATTGTCGCGGGACCACAGGACGGGCTTGCCCTTGAAGGTGCCCGCGGCGATCAGGCTCTGGCCGGTCCAGTCGCCGTCACCGAGCAGGAGCGGGTTCTTGAGGTGGTAGCCGCCGTCGGACTGGTAGATCCAGAGTTCCTTGTTCTCGACGGTGATGACGGCGGGGTAGTCGTCGGTGTTGCCGAAGACGTTGCCCGGGGCGATGAGCTGGCTGACGTTCCAGCTCGCGCTGTTGTAGTCGGTGCCGCGGCAGCGTGTGTCGTCGGCGACGACGTCGGGCGCCGCGCAGGCGTCCTTGACGACGCGGTCGAAGCGCTTGTCGACGAAGCCGCCGAGGGCGGACCAGGGGGTTCGGGGGATGGAGGCGTCGTTGACCGGGTCCAGGTCGTTCTTGACGATGTAGAGGTTGTGGCTGCTCTTGTTGTACGCCCACAGGTCGTCGCCGCTCGCGCCGTGCAGGTTGCCGCGGTGGGCGATGAGGTAGTTGTTCCAGCCGGTGCCGTCGGGGGAGTCCTCCTTGGCGGAGACCGTGACGGGGCCGGTGACGTGCTGGGTGTCGGTGACCGGGTCGCTGTGGACGGGTGCGGTGTTCTGGCCCGGGTCCTGGTCGCCGGGGATCAGGTCGAGGTCGCCGGTTTTGGTGGTGGCGAGCAGGTCGGGTACGCCGTCGCCGGAGATGTCGCCGGGCGTGATCGTGGTGGCGTGGTTCCAGGGGACCGTGAAGGTGTAGCCGGTGGGGCTGGTGGAGATGTTGCCGGCCTTGTCGACTCCGGCGACGTACAGGGTGTGTACGCCCCAGTCCTGGATCGGGACGGGGATGGTGGCGGTGGAGCGACCCTGGCTGTCGGTTCCGGAGACCGTGGCGCTCTGGCCGTCGGCTGCGGTGGGCGGTGAGTCGAGCTGCCACAGGAAGGACGCCATGCCGCTGGACTTGCAGGCGTTCGGGACGCAGGTGTCGTCGGAGGCAGGGGCGTCGGTGCCGGCGACGGTGAAGTTGGTGGTCTTGCCCGGGCCGGCGTAGACGGGTTCACCCTCGCGTACGGTTCCGACCTGGGGGAAGGCGGGGTTCCCGGAGATGTCCGGGGTGGACGGCGCGGTGAAATCGGTGTTGAACCAGCAGTGGTCGGACTTGCCCGAGGTCAGGGCCTGGTCCGAGTCGTCCTCGGCGTAGACGTCCCAGCCGTACTGGTGTCCGTCTTTGAGGGTGGCGCCGATCTTCATCGCCGCGTCGGTGCCGGAGGCCAGCGATTGGCTGTCCGGGGTCGAGACGGCGGCGCCGTCGCCGTCGCCGTCGGGGTCGACGGTGCGGTCCCAGACGTAGTAGTGCGCCTTGACCTTCTCGCCGGAGATCTGGCTGGTGACGGTGGAGTGGAGGGTGATGTCGCTGCCGGCGCCGGAGTAGGTGGTGGCACCGATCCAGCCCACTCCGCTGGTGGTGCAGGCGGTCGCGGCACCGGCGGCAGGCGGGGTCGTTTGCAGCTTGGTGGGTATCCCGGGAGGGATGTCGAACTTGGTGGTGAGGGTCAGCGTGGTGGACAGGCGCAGGTAGTCGTCGTTGCTGGACGACTCCGATTCATTGCCGTACAGGCCGATGGTCCACGTGTCGGTTTCGTCGCCGAAGGTGCCGTCCGCGTCGTAGCCGTTGCCGTCCTGGTCGGCGATCTTCTGGGCTTGCGCCTTGACGTGGAAGGTGGCGGTGCTGTTGCTGCAGGAACTGCCGGAGTTGGCACCGCTGGGCACCGTATCGGTCACCGGCGGGAAGGCGGTGTCGTGGACGCCTGGGCGGGACAGCCAGTCGGTGCTTGAACTGATGGCGTTCGTGGTGTGGAGCGTGAGCGGCTGATCATGGCTGCAGTCGTAGCTCGCTGCGTACGTGGTGGAGATCTTGACGTAGGCGTCGTCGACGACGAACGAGGAGTGCAGTCTGTCGGTTTTGATCGCCCAGTACGAACGCTCCATGCCGACTCCGCAGGCACCGCCCCACCGTTGGTAGCCCGCACCCTGGCCGTTGGTCTGCGCCTTGTCGTACTGCGGAGAATTGTCGCAGGTCGAGCTGGAGTAGATCTCGGTGTAGTGCCCGACGTTGGAGGCGACCGGGTTTGTGTAAGGGTCGATGTAAACGGGGTAGGCGGTGTCCGGGTCGGCGAGCATGCCTGCGTCCGGGATCAGCGTCAGAGCCTTGTTGGTGGCGGTCATCGCGACAGGCTCGGTGTCGGCTTCCGGGCCGGGGCCGTCCACGGAGGACGTCACGTCGGCCACCGGTCCGCCGAGCTTGGGCGGGGTGGTGGCGGAGTCCCACATCAGCGGCTGCGGGCTGGTGTAGGCGAGGCCGCCGTCGTCAGCGGTCGCCTTCATGGCGTCGGAGCCGGTGGTGGCCAGCGTGAGGCCGTGGGTGTCGGCGGCCATCGTCAGCTTCTTTAGCTGCGGGTTGGCCGCCGCGTCCGCGTTGTGGACGATCAGGACGTCGCTGAAGCCACCCTGGTCGGTGACGGAGACCGACAGGTCGACGCCGGGCAGCACCGAGGAATACAGCGCCGTGTCGTCGCTGACGCTCGGTGCCGGCAGGGTGAAGGGCAGAGTCAGCGCCATGCTGGGGCCGTCGGCGTGGGTCAGGGTGACCAGCGGGCCGTTGCCGCCGCCGGAGAGGGTGACCTTGTTCGGTGTGGCCTGGGGCGCGTAGTTGCCGTGGTCGTCGGAGGCAAGGGTGGAATCCACCGGGGTCCACACGCCGTCCTTGAAGACTCGGGTGGGCAACGCGCTGGTGGTGTTGGCGAAGGTGCCGTCCGGCAGTGCGTCGGTGGTGGAGACCTCCGTGGTCAGCGCGTCCACCGGGACGGTCCTGCCCGTGGAGAGGGCCTCGGACCGGGCTGCCAGCAGCGGGTCGGCCGGAGCGGGTGCGGAGTCGTCGGCGACGGCGGGCAGTTGGGGGAGTGTCGCCAACAGGCTCAGTACCGCAGCGAACATGGCCAGTCTACCGGCCGCAACAGAGCGCCTTGGGCGGTTGCGTATCGGAGGTCTCAACACCTGGCGGGCTTCCTTCGGTTCGAGGGGCAGCGGGGTGCAAGAGCCCGGTTGCCGCAGTGATCTGAGAAGTGATCAATTCCGGCACAGAAACTACACAGCGTCTGTCATAGGCATGCATGGCTTCTCCCTGGAAACGGCAAAGTGTCTTGAGGTGTGATCATGAAGCTACCTAATCTCCGGATTCGATCGCGCACCTGTGATCGAACGGTGTGACGGACCCTCAAAAGGGCCGTTTGGTGGGGGGTTTAGGCGTGAGTGGCAGACGGCGCTGGTTCGTGGGAACGTGGCACCGGAAATTCCTCGGCGGACTCGGGTTGTGGACCGTTCCGATCGCCCTGCTCGCGCTCCTGGTGCCGGTAGTTGTCACCACGGGATTCGGAATGCCCGGCTTCATGGCAGGTCACTCCGGCGACGACGGCTTCGGCCACCACGGCGGCTTCACCTTCGACGGCACAGTATGGCGCCCCAAGAATCTCCCCACCACCAAAGCCGTAGGGTCACACCTTCTACAGCCGAAGGTGCGACGACACCCCAAGGGCTACAAGCCGTTGGCCACCTACCGGGCGCAGGCGAAGCAGTGGCCCAAGGCCGGTACCGCCGTTGTAGACCTCGGCACGCCGGGCAGCACCAAGCCGGTCAAGGCAGGTTCCCTACCCGTCTGGGTGGCGCCCGCCGACACCGAGCAGAGCGTCGCCTCCGTGCAGGTGCAGGCCGCCTCCCACACCCAGACACTGCGCACCGGCGCCAACGGCATGCTCCTCGGCATCACCCCCTCGGGCAGACAGTCCAATACCCCTGCCGGCAGCTCCTCCGGCACCGCAACCGCTCATGACCGAGTCAAGGTGGTCATCGACTACTCGGCCATCGCCCGTGCGTACGGCGGCGGTTACGGCTCCCGGCTGCGGCTCGTGCAGTTGCCGGGCTGTGCGCTGACCACTCCGGAGAAGGCGGAGTGCCAGAAGGCCACCCCGCTGAAGTTCACCAACCGGGCCTCCGCCGGGCAGCTGACGGCAACCGTCACCATGGCCTCCGCGTCCGGCGACGACGGCACGGCCGGTCCCACATCATCCGACGACGCGGCCAGTTCGACGCCGACCGCGAGTACCGGCCCCTCGCAGTCCCCGGACGCCACCAACACCGAGAAGCCGACCACTGCCACGGAATCCCCGAATCCCGACCAGAACACCGCATCCCCCAAGCCGTCCGAGAGCGCGAACGGGCCGGAGGCGATGTCGGAGCGCACCGCGCCGCTGACCGCGGCCGCCGGCACCACGGCGCTCGCCGTGACATCCGGCGCCTCCGGCTCCCAAGGCGACTACGGGGCGACGGAGTTGTCGGGCGCAGGTACCTGGCAGGCGTCGGCCACCGGCTCCTTCACCTACTCCTACCCGATCTCCGTGCCCGCCGCGATCGGCGGCAACGCGCCCTCGGTAGGCCTGGGTTACGACTCCCAGTCCGTCGACGGGGAGACCACCGCCCGCAACTCCCAGGCCTCATGGGTCGGCGACGGCTGGAGCTACCAAGTCGGATACGTCGAGCGGCGCTACCGCAGTTGCAGCTCGCTGCTCGATTCCGACGGCAAGAAGCTCGTCAAGGGTTCGGGGGACGAGTGCTGGGGCGGGGACAACGCCATGCTCTCCTTCGGCTCGCACTCCGGCGTGCTGGTGCCCGACGGTGTCGACTCCGGCGTGCCCGGCGAGATCAAGCAGTGGCGGATCCAGGGCGACGACGGCACGCTCGTACAGGAGCTGTCTGGCGCGGCCAACGGGCTGCACGACGGCGTCTACTACCGGGTGCTGACCTCGGACGGCACCGCCGCCTACTTCGGGGCCGACCACTCGCCGAAGGACCCCGGCACGAGCACCGCCATGCCCGCCGATCCCGCCGACGCCTCCACGCATTCCGCTTGGGGTGTTCCCGTCCTGCACCCGCGCTCGACGGACCCTTGCCACGATGACGCCAAGGGCAAGTCGTCGCAGTGCGACAAGCCCGAAGGCTGGCGCTGGAACCTCGACTTCGTCGTCGCGCCGGACGGTTTCGTGCAGCGCTACGACTACACCACCGAGTCCAACTACTACGACCTCGGCGGCGGCCAGGCGGCCGCGAGCGACGACCCGGACGACACCGGCACGCTCACCTCGTACACCCGAGGCGGCGCGCTGACGCTGATCTCGTACGGCTACACCCTGGATGACGAGCAGGCCGGCCGCACTCCTGCCGCCGAGGTCGATTTCGGGCTGGCGCAGCGGTGTCAGACGACCAGCACGTTCACCGACTGCTCGGCCGACAACCTCAAGGACAGCACCGCCACCCACTGGCCGGACGTGCCGTGGGACCTGCACTGCGACTCCACGGACAAGACCAAGCTTCCCGACGGCGCCACCACCGTTCCGGCCGATGTGTGCGTCACCTCCGGCCCCAGCTTCTGGACCACGACGCGCCTGGACTCCATCACCACCAAGGTCCACGTGAAGGCCACCGACCAGCTCACCGCGGTCGACACCTACAAGCTGGGGCAGGTCTACTCGGACGCGGGCGGCACCGTCGACCCGGTCACCGGCACCACGGTGGACCCCAAGGACGCCGGGATGCTGCAGGCCGTGATGTGGCTGCAGTCCCTCCGCCACACCGGCAAGGGCACCTACGACAACGGCAACAGCGACATCGCGCTGAACCAGGTGTCGTTCACCGGCACCGAGATCGACAACCGGGTCAACGACGATTCCCCGTCCGCGCCACCGCTGTACCGGCCGCGGATCTCCAGCATCCAGACGGAGACCGGCGAGTCGATCGCCGTCGAGTACAACACGGCCCCCTGCGCGGGCAAGACACTCTCGATCTCCCAAGCCGACAGCAACACCGAATCCTGCTACCCCGTCTACTGGACCGTCCCCGGTGCTTCGAAGCCGATCGCGGACTGGTTCAACAAGGTCACGGTCGACAGCGTGGCCACCTCCGACCTGACGATCGCCGGCCAGTACAAGCCGGACGCCCAGAACAACCCGGCCGGCTCCGAGACGCAGGTCTCCCACTACAGCTACTCGGGTCCGGCCTGGCACCGTGACAACTCCGCACAGACCGACGACCAGTACCGCACCTGGGACCAGTTCCGCGGATTCCGCACGGTCACCGTGCAGACCGGGCAGGCCCCGGAACCCGTCACCCAGCAGACCACCACATATCTGCAGGGCATGGACGGCGACTACAAGGCCGACGGCACCCGTCGCGCCGTCAGCGTGGACGCCAAGGTCGACGGCAACACAGTGCTCAGCGTCACCGACGCCGACCAGTTGGCCGGCACAGATTTCCAGGACACCAACTACACCCAGGCCGGCGGCACAGTCGACGCAGTCGGCATCAACGGCCCGTTCACCTTCACCACCACCGCCTCCGCCGCCCAGACCTCCTGGACTGCCTGGACCCAGGACGACAATCCAGGCGGAACCAAACCCGACCCCTCCACCCTGCCCGACCTCACCGCACACCGCATCAAGGGCAGCAGCTCCCTCCAGTACGAACTCCTCGCCAACAACACGTGGCGGCACACCAAGACCGACACCACCTACGACAGCCAGGGACGGCTGTCCACCGTCAACGCCCACGGCGACGGCGTCGACCCCAAGCAGGAAAAGTGCGCCACCACGACCTACGCCGACCCACCGTCGTCGAACACGATGATGCTGTCCTACCCCGACCGGGTCACCTCGGTCGCAAGTGACTGCACCACCGCGGCCAGCGCGAGCAACCTGCTGACGGACAAGAAGATCTACTACCTCGGTGACGGCACCCCCGCCGGGCTCGGCACCTTCGGGAAGGTCTCCGCCTCCGGCGAGTCGACCGCTACACAGACGGCCACCGGCTACACCGGCACGACGGAGAACTGGCTGACCACCTCGGCCATGGGCTACGACGGCGCGGGCCGGGTCACCGACGCCTACGACGCCACCGGACAGAAGACGCACACCGACTTCAGTCCCGCCTGGAGCAGCGCGGGCAACAACACCAACGCCACCGGCGAGACCTCCACCAACAGCAAGGGATGGAAGGTCACCTCCACGCTCGACGCCCTGCGCGGTGCGACCCTGGAGAGCGTCGACGCCAACGGCCGCAAGACCGACATGACCTACGACGCACTCGGACGGCGCACCGCCGTGTGGCTGCCCGGCCGGGACAAGGCAGCCGGCCAGAGCGCGGACCGCACCTTCGCGTACTCCATCAACCCCGGCGCCGTCCCCGCACCCGGCGACACGATCACCCAGCCCGGCGCGCCGACGTCGGTCACCACGAAGTCCCTGCGGGACGACGGCACGTACGCGACGTCGGTCTCGATCTACGACGGCATGCTCCAGCCCCGCCAGACCCAGGCCACCGCCATGGGCGACTCCAACTCCGGCCGGGTCATCTCCGACACCTTCTACGACTCCCACGGCTGGCAGACAGCCGCCTACGCGCCGTACTCGGAGCCGAACAACTTCCCCTCGACCACGCTGTACGCGGCGAACGAGAACCAGATCCCCTCGGAGACCACCACCGCCTACGACGGTGAGGGCAGGCCCCTGAAGGCGACCCTTTGGCACCAGGCCGTTGAGCAGTGGCACGCCTCCACCAGTTACCCGGGCGCCGACGAGGTCGACACCACGGCAGCGGCCGGAGGCCGCTCCACCGCCTCCTTCACCAACGCCGTCGGCCAGACCACCAGCACAGTGGTGAAGAACACCGGCTCCACCATCACCCTGCCCGCGGGCTCGGTGATCCCGTCCGGGACATCGCTGACCTCTGACAGCGTGCGCCTGACGATGCAGTCGGACGGCAACCTTGTCCTGTCCGCTCTCGCGACAGGTGCGACTATGTGGTCGTCGGGCACATCCGGCCACGCCGGCGCCTGGGCGAAGTTCGGCACCGACGGCAACCTGGTGATCTACAGCACCGCCGCAGCCCAGCTGTGGACCACCGGCCTGACCGCCACCACCGGCGCCACCTTCCAGGTCCGCAACGACTCCACCACGGCCGTCGTCGCCTCCAACGGCACCACGATGCTGTGGAAGCAGGGCACCGCGGGCGCCGTCGCGGCCGCCGACGCCACCACCAAGTACACCTACACTCCCGCCGGCCAAGTCGACTCGATCAAGGACAACGCAGGCAACACCTGGTCGTACACCTACAACCTGCTCGGCCAGAAGCTGACCCAGAGCGACCCGAACACCGGCACGGCCACGTTCGACAAGTACGACGTCGCCGGCAACCTGCTGCAGACCACCGACGCCCGCGGCCAGGCCATGTCCTTCACCTACGACTGGGACAACCGGCCCACGGCCGAGTATGCCGCCGCCTGGTCCGCCACCCCCGACCAGTCGAAGCTGCTGGTCTCCCACGTCTACGACACGCTGGAGAAGGGCCATGCGACCTCTGCCACCCGCTACGTCGGTGGCGCCTCAGGGGCCGCCTACACCCAGGCCGTCACCGCCTACAACACCGCCTACCAGCCGCTGGGCACCACGCTGACCGTCCCGTCCTCCGACGGCTTCGCCGCCGCCGGCCAGTCCAGCGCACCCGCATCCGGCAGCGTCACTTACACGACCACCAACCACTACACCGACACTGCCGGCCTGCTGTCCACCACGCACTTCCAGGCTGACGGCAACCTGCCGGCCGAGGACATCGACTACGGCTACACCCAGCAGGGCAACCTCGACGGCATCGGCGGCTTCATCAACTCCGCCAACACCCCCGCCTACCTCGACACCGCCGTCCACGACGCCTTCGGACGCGTGCTGCAGGCCAACTACGGCCGCACCGGCAAGGAACTGGCGACCTTCGCCCAGTACGACGCCACCACCGGGCGCGTCACCCAGACCAGCAGCATGCTGCAGACCTCGGCCAACGCCCTGGACGTCACCAACCTGCGCTACAACCAGGCCGGCGAACTCACCGCGATCGACGACCTGCAGGACAACACCACGCACGACACCCAGTGCTTCACCTACGACTCGTTCCAGCGCCTGACCACCGCCTGGACCGACACCGCCGGCATCACCGACCCGAACGCGGCCACCCCCGGCGCGGTCGGCGGCTGTACTACCGCACGGGTGCAGACGACCACCACGTCTCCCATCACCGCCTCCACCGTAGGAGGCCCGGCCCCCTACTGGCAGAGCTACAGCTACGACCAGCTCGGTGACCGCACCGGCACGGTCAACCACGACACCACCGGCAACGCCCTCAACGACACCACCCAGGCCGTCACCTACCCCGGCGCGAACGGTACGGCGCCCGCCACCCTGCCCGACCAGGCAGGCACGGCCACTCTCACCAACCCGGCCGGTACGGCGACCATCGCCCCGACCTACACCGACCCCGCCCACGGCAACGTGAACGCCGGCGACACGATCAGCCGGAAGGTGACCTCCACCGGTCCGCTGACCAGTTCCTTCACCATCACCGGCGGCGTCAAGCGGTGCATCGACGACGCTGGCGGTTCCACCACTGCCGGCACCAAGGTGCAGGTCAACACCTGCAACGGCGCCACCAGCGAGAAGTGGACGATCGGCACCGACGGCACGGTGAAGGTCCTGGGCATGTGCCTGGACACCACCGGCAACGCGACCACCAGTGGCACCCTTGTGGTGATCGACACCTGCAAGACCGACGCCACCCAGAAGTGGAAGGCCACCACCACCGGCACCCTGGTCAGCAACGCCAACACCGCGATGTGCCTGACCGACCCCGCCGCCTCCGCCACCACCGGCACCCAGCTCACCATCACCGCCTGCGGCGGCACCGGCCAGACCTGGACCAACGCCGCCACCGGCGCGGTCCCCGCAGGCCAGGGGCAGACCTTCACCTACGACGCCGAGGGCCGCACCGCCACTGTCGCCACGACCTCCGGCGCCCACACCAACACCAGCAAGTACCTCTACGACGCCCAGGGCGGCCTGCTCGAACAGACCGTCGCCGTCGACGGCGTCGACAAGACCCGCATCCTCTATCTCTTCGGCGGTGCCGAGCAGATCACCCTGAACGTCTCCGCCAAGACCTGGACCGGCCTGCGCAACATCACCGGCCCGGACGGCACCACCGTCACCCGCTCCAGCACCGGGACGGTCTCCTACCAGGTCGCCAACGGCCAGGGCACCGCCGTCACCGCCGTCGACGCCTCCACACTGGCCGTCACCCGCCGCTCCTTCGACCCCTTCGGCAACGCCCGCGGTGTGAAGCCGAGTTCCTGGGTGGCTGCGGACGAGAACCACGGCTTCCTCGGACAACCCGCCGACCCCGTCAGCGGCCTGAACCTGCTGGGCGCCCGCGACTACGACCCCGTCCTGGGCCGCTTCCTCACCCCCGACCCGGTCTTCGAGCCCGGCGACCCCAACCAGATGGGCGGCTACACCTACGCCGGCGACAATCCGGCCAGCTCCTCCGACCCGAGCGGCCTGATGGAGATGATGGACTCCAGTGGCGGAGGCTGTAGCGCCAAGTGCGCCGCCGCCAACGACAAGGTGTACTCGTCCACCTCCACTTCCAGCGGAACGAAGAAGCACAGCAGCGGCTGCTCGGGCTTCTGGGGATGTGCCGGGCACTACTTCACCAAGGCACTCCCTGTCGCCGAGAAGGTCGCGACCGTGGTCGCCGTCGTGGCCGTGGTCGTGGTGGTGGTCGTGGCCGCTGTCACCTGCGCGGGAACCGTGCTTGCGGCACCCGCCTGCCTCATAGCGGGCGGTGAAGCAGTCGGTGCGGTCGGTGGTCTGGTCGGTGGCGCCGACTGCATGGCCATGGGCTGCGGCGGAGGCGAACCGATAGCCGACGAAGCAGGGGACTCGCCACCCGCAGGAGGCAGCGCAGGTGAGGCCGGCGTGGCCCCGAAGGGTTCGGCCGATGCCGCACCCCACGACGCGGGCAGCGGCTCGGGCGACGCGGCCGCCGCCTCGGGCGCGGGCAAGGAATCCACGAGCGACTCCGCGGGCACCAACGCCGCCGCGCCCAAGAAGGCCAGCGCCCAGGACGAGGCAGCCTCCTCGAGCAGGGCAGCGGCTGCACCGGACGAACCCAGCACGGGCAACTCGGGAACCACGGCCGAAGGATCCGGCAGCGGTTCACGGTGCAGTTTCTCGCCCGAGACGCCTGTGCTCATGGCAGGGGGCAAGACCAAGGCCATCGGCAAGATCAAGACCGGCGACAAGGTCGAGGCCGCCAACCCCAAGACGGGCAAACACCAGGGCGCCCGCACCGTTCAGCACATCTGGATCAACCACGACAAGGACCTGCTCGACGTCACCGTCCGCGACAAGGACGGCCACACAGCAATCCTGCACACCACCGCCAACCACCCCTTCTGGGACGACACCACCCACACCTGGAAACCGGCCGGCGAACTCCGGAGCGGAGACGCCCTCAACACCGCGGCCAACGGCCACGCCTACGTCGTCTCCATCCGAATCACACCCGGGGCAGCGGACCGTTGGAACCTCACCGTCCGTGAACTCCACACGTACTATGTTGTAGCGGGCGCCACGGCGATCCTGGTGCACAACACCTGCGGTCCTGAACATGTGAAGGCGGAGGGCTCCGGGCCGTACTTCCGTGGCGACTTCCGGTCGCCTGAGACGATTAAGGCTGACGGCGGCTTCCAGCCTCAGGCGCCGGAAAGCGAAACGACTCTTGCTGAGTATGCAGATGCCAAGCGGAACCATAGTGCCTTCGTCGGTACGTCGAAAAAGCGAGACATCGCAATGAGTCAGTTTTCCCGGCCCGGGGCGTACGTTTATGAGATCGAGATGGAAGGCGGCATCGACGTGAATGGCACCCTTGGTGCCGCGAGTCCCTCGCCGCATGAGCTAGAGGTCGCCTTCAAGGGGGGTATTCCCTGGGCGAACGTAGTCCGGGCCTGGAAGGTCGACGAGTTCTGGGAAATCGAGGACGAGGAGTCATTGGTCTATGAAAGGCAGTGAGACTGTCCCGCTGTGCCGGGCGGACGGAGGTGATTCCCCTGCCGATGCACGATTGAGCTGGACGCTGACGGAGACAGCCACCCTCCTGGTCTCCATCGACGGCCTGGGTGAGCTCTCATCCTCGGAGTCTGACCTGTTCGAGTGCCTGGTCTCCGTTAGGCGGCGACTGGAGCCCCTGGGCATCCGGATCTGCTGCAACGGTGCCCGCCGCGATGCCTACCCGTCACGGATGAACCGGGACATGGGAGGAGGCCTCAAGGTGCAGGTGCGCCGGATGGGACGGCCGACGACCCTCAACGATGTGAAGGACACCTTCGCGCCTGCCGATGCGTCCGACATCGGAACGGTCGAGGAGCAGGAAACGTACTACGGCGACTGGCTCAGAGTGCTGAGGTCCCTGGCCTGAGGCTGAGCCGCCGGGCGGCGGGGATGGTTCCGAGTCCGCCCACGACAGCGAGAAGTGGTGCAACTGCTCCCTGCACGCGCAGGGATGGTCCCGGCAAGGTGACCGAGTGCGGGGACGAGCAGCTCTGCTCCCCGCACTCGGGGATGACCGGCCTCTAATCGCGGGACCGCGGAATCAGGGCCGTGCTTCGGCTTGGTGGCTTCTGATGGTCTGCCAGCGGCGTTCGTAGTCGTGTGTGTGGTTGAGGATGTCGTCGGTGGTGATGGCCCGGTTGTACTGAGCGGTGATTCCACGCTGTGTACAAACCTGCGCCACGGTCTGCAGCGAGGGAACAGCGCTCTCAAGTCGGTGGTCTGCCCAGATCTGGTAGATGCGGAATTGGAGGAAGTACCGGCGCAGAGTGGAGGGGCTGATGGGGCTGCCGCCGCGGCCGATCACGCCGAGGCCTGCGAGGCTTGTGGAGAGTTGCTTGTCTGTGGGCTCCTGGCCGTGCTCGTTTTGGTAGTGCTTCCACGCGAGGTAATACCGGTCGACCACGGTGAGGGCGCTTTTTTGGGTCACTGGCGGTTGCTGCGCGTCGATGGATGCATTCACTGTCGGGCCTGGTACCTCCTTGGCTGCCTGCGCTCCTGTGCTGGCAGGAGGCGTCATGCACGGAGCAGGCTCTGGAGCGTTCTTCTTTGTGCCGGGGTCGGCCAGCGCCCTCTTGGCGGGTAGTTCGTTCTCACCGAAGTCGCGCTGCTGGAAGGCGTGGACGAAAGCGTTGAGGTCTTGCCCGACGAGGGGCTCGCCGGCCGCTGTGGTGATGCCATCGCGCTCGAAGACGTAGCGAGCCAGGGCGGCCGCGTCGGGGTATCTGCCGTACTCGTGTGCGAAGTCGATCCAGGCCCGGTAGAAGAAGTCCTCCCAGTTCACGTCATCACGGGCCTGCCCAGCTTCAGCAGGTGAGGTAGTGGTTGGCTCGTAGCGCTGTCGCAGGCTGGTCAGAATGGGGGACAACTGTCCATCCGACAGCGGGTCGCCTGCTGCTGTTGTCATGGCGAAATGCTCTTGCAGGAACAGGGCGAACTGGCCGGGCGTGGGCGCCACCAGGAACTGAGCAACCCACGACTGGTAGGCGTCAGCGAACAGACCATTCTCACGGGCATCCTGCACTGCTGGACTCTGCGCCAGGGGCACCTGCGCCTGCGACTCGGCCTGCTCCGGGGCCTGCTGAACATTTACGTCAGGCGGTTGATTCGTTTCCCACTCCAGGTGCTTGTGCCCAGCAGAGGCCGCCGGGGCTTGGGCGGACGCCTCGATCGCCACGGGCGCTGGTGTCGGCAGCACAGCGGGCTCGATGCCGGCCGCGGCGAGACCCGCCGGGGCCGTCTCCGCGAGGGGCACGCCGTAGCGGGCCAGGCGCAGCGGCATCAGCGACTCCACGGGGGCCTTGCGGCGCCAGGCGCGGCCGAAGCGGGAGTGCAGACGGGCCTGGTAGACCAGACGGTCCTGCTCCAGCTTGATGACCTGCTCGTAGGACCGCAGCTCCCACAGCTTCATCCGTCGCCACA
>NZ_JBSFZS010000089.1:0-33530 GCF_053600395.1 Streptomyces sp. NPDC005070
GGCCGTGCCGGTGCATCAGCCCGTCGCCGTTGGACGGAGATGTGAGCGTCGGTGGCGACGGGCATCGATGTACCGGCACGGCCCCTCACGCCGTATCCCGGCTGCGGGTGCGGAATCCAGCCCCTCCGGGTTCAGCCCCTCCGGCGTTTGAGGAGCGGGGTCCGGGGCGGAGCCCCAGAGGTGATGGGGGTCCCCCCTGGTCGAGCGAAGCCGAGACCTTGGGGGAGGGTAGGGGCGGAGGGGGCGAGAAACGGTTGGGGCGCGTTCGTGCCGGGGAGGGGGAAGCTCCGGTTCCCCGGGCCCGGGGTACGGCCGCCCGTTCACCGGGGACGGTGCGCCCCGGTGATGGCCCTGGGGCCGGTGAAAGGCTACGAGTGGCCCAGTTCTGCCTGGGATTCGTCCGTGGCCGACGGGACCGAGCCCGAGTCGGGGGACGGACGCAGCGGGAACGGGTCCACCTGGGTCTCGTCGATCACGGGAAGCGGCGGCCGCGGCGGCGTCGGCATGACGGCGGCCTCGGAGTGGCCCCCGCACCCGTACGCGAGCGACACCACACGCCCGTCCGCAGGCGAGAACTCATTCGCGCAGACACCGAACGCCTGCCCGAGCGAGCCCCCGATCCGGTTCAGGAAGCCACAGCTCACGCACGTGGCGGGCGCGGCCTGCGCCATCGCCGTCTTGGCACCGAACGAGTCCTCCCAGCGGTCGGCCGCGACATGCAGCCCGTACCGGGAGAGCACCCGGGCCCGGCGGAGCCCCAGCTCCTCGGCGACGGCGGCGATCGAGCCCCGGCGCGGAGCCATCGGCAGATGCGCGGGCGTGCCCGCGGTCACCTCGGCGTCCTCCGCCTCCACCAGCTCGGCCATGTCCTCGGAGACCGCGGAGTTCGGCGCGGGCTCGTCCTCGCCGGACCAGCCCGGCTCCAGCCGGAGATCCTCGGCGTCCGTGGGGAGCAGATCCCCGGGGCCCATGTCGCCGGGGCGGAGCCGCTCGCTCCACGGCACCCACTCCGGGGCCAGCAGAGCGTCCGTGCCGGGTAGCAGCACCGTCTCGTCCAGGGTGACGATCTTCGCCCGGGAGGCACGGGCCACGGTCGACGCCCAGCGCCAGCCGCGGTATCCGGGTTCCTTGCACTCGAAGTAGTGCGTGACAACGCGGTCCCCCTCGGAGACCATCCCGAGATGCTCGCCCACGATGCCGGGGTAGGCGGCTTCCTCGGCTGCCGCGCGGGCGAGGTCGACGGCCTCGGCGCACAGACGGTCCGGGGTGCGGCTTCGCGTTGTCGCTGCGCTCACAGGTATCGCTTCTCTCCTACGCCGTCTCACGGGTGCGCCAGTCCTCGGCGGGGGTGCGGACGGAGCGGACCGGTGGGCCGCGTCGACGTCCGCGCCCGATCGCACTCGGGCGCACCTACGTCATCCATTCTGCGGGATGACCGAGAGGCGCGCGGCCGAGAACAATCGCCGCAGGCGCGTTACGCACGCTACCTTCTCCTGGCCCCTGGGCCCACACCGGCGGCCCTCTTCGGTGCTCCGCGCCGGGATCTTCGGCGCTCAGCGGCCCCCGGAGTCCGCCGTTCCGCGGCGCCGGGCGGCGAATGTTTTCCCCGCGCCCACCCGTCTCGCCCAGTCCGATGGGCCCCACTCGGCCCCCATACGCGCGGTAACCGCACTACGCACCCCGAACTCGGGGCACTATGACGGAGTGGCGTCCGCAAGGTCACCCCAGGGAGCAACCGGTGTCGGTGGCGCCAAGGGGAGCAACCGGAGTGGCGGATCGGGCCGGGTGACCGGATCCGTCCGTGCGGTGGGGCGTGCCCTGCACTTCCCCGTGTCGCGGACCGCCCGCGGCATCCGCAAGGCCACGCACGCGCACGGAGCGGGCGAGTCGGGCCTCGGGAAACTGATCGAACTGCACGCGGTGAACGGCGCGGGCGACGTCATGATCACGGTGGCGCTGGCGTCCACCGTGTTCTTCTCCGTGCCGACCGACGAGGCCCGCAGCAGGGTCGCCCTCTACCTGGGCATCACCATGGCGCCCTTCGCCATCCTCGCCCCCGTGATCGGCCCGCTGCTCGACCGTCTGCCGCACGGCCGGCGGGCCGCGATGGCGGGCTCGATGCTCGCTCGGGCGATGCTCGCGCTGATTCTGGCGAGCGCCGTCGTCACCGGCACCTTCGAGCTGTATCCCGCCGCGCTCGGCGTGCTCGTCGCCTCCAAGGCGTACGGCGTGGTGCGCAGCGCCGTCGTACCCCGGCTCCTGCCACCCACGTTCTCCCTGGTCAAGGCCAATTCCCGGGTCACTCTGGGCGGGCTCCTGGCCACCGGTGTGGCCGGGCCGATCGCCGTCCTGCTCCAGTCGGCGGGCGCGCGCTATCCGCTCTACGGCGCCTTCACGATCTTCATCCTGGGCACATTCCTGTCGTTCTCGCTGCCGCCCAAGGTCGACTCCGCCAAGGGCGAGGACACGGCACTGCTCGCCGCCGACGCGGACCATCTGCACGGCCCGCATCTGAAGAAACCCCCGCGCCCCGGGCTGCGGACCGTGGGAACGGCCGTCACCCACGCCCTCGGCGCCAACGCCTCGCTGCGCTGTCTGTCCGGCTTCCTGATCTTCTTCCTCGCGTTCCTGCTGCGCGAGCACCCGCTCACCGGCAAGAGCGCGGCGGTCTCGCTCGGCCTGGTGGTCGTCTCGGCGGGCGTGGGCAACGCGATCGGCACGGCCGTCGGAGCCTGGCTGAAGCAGCGCGCCCCGGAGATCATCATCGTGACGGTGGTGGCGGTCGTGGTGGCCGCCGCGATCACGGCGGCGCTCTTCTTCGGCACCCTGATGGTCGCGTGCCTCGCGGCGATCGCCGGCTTCGCCCAGGCTCTCGCCAAGCTGTCCCTGGACGCCCTGATCCAGCGAGACGTCCCGGAACTTGTCCGGAATTCGGCCTTCGCCCGCTCCGAGACACTGCTCCAGATGGCCTGGGTGCTCGGCGGAGCCATCGGGATCGCGATGCCGCTCAACGGGCCGCTCGGGCTCTCCGTGGCGGCCGGGATCGTCGCCGTCGGATGGCTGACGACCGTGCGGGGACTGCTTCTGGTGGCACGGCGCGGGGGATCGGCCCGCAGCCGTGTCTCCTGAGCCGCGCGGGGGCCTCGCGCGGCACGCCGCACCCCACGTGGGGGCACCGGTGGGCCTGCCCGATAACCTTCGGTCATGACCTCCCTGCCCCGCGGCAGAGCCGCCCATGGACAAGGCGCTGCGCGCCGTCGCCGCGCCGTCACCACTGTCGGCGCCGTTTCCGCCGGACTCCTCGCCCTGTCCGCCTGCGACAAGCCGACCCCGATCGCCACCGTCACGGTCGGCACCAAGTCGGTGAGCTCCGAGGCCGACTGCTACAACGACGGGGACGCCCTCAAGGCTGACCTGACGGGCTGCCTGCGGTCCAAGGACATCAAGTCCATCACCGTCGACCCGGACGAGACCGTGCGGTTCGGCGTGGACCCGAAGATCGCGGACAAGGGCTGGACGATCCTGATGAACGGGCAGCAGCTCCTGCCCGAGACCACCAACAAGACGTACCTGACGATTCCGGGCAGCGTCTTCTTCAACCAGCAGTACGGCGCCACCGGCAGCTCGACGCTCGTCTCCGTCAAGGAGGGCGACAAGACGGTCACCGGCCTGTGGTCCTTCAAGTTCAAGAAGGACACGGACAACTGATCACCGCCGCCGGGCCGAGGGTGCTCGTGGCCACCGCCGTCTCCGTGGAGCGGGATGCGGTGGCCGCGGCGTCGTCCGGCACGGCGCGGGAGATACGGCTCCCGGGGGCGACGCTCCACCGGACCGGCGGGCTCGATCTGCTCGCCGCCGGTGTCGGCCCCGCCCTCGCCGCCGCCTCCGTCTCCGCCGCACTGACCGCCGCCGCCCTCGACGGCGCGCCCTACCGCCTTGTCGTCTGCGCCGGGATCGCTGGCGGATTCCAGCCCGGCGCGCCCGTGGGAGCGCTCGTGGTCGCCGACGACATCGTCGCGGCGGACCTGGGCGCCGAGGCGCCGGAGGGTTTCCTTCCGGTCACCGAGCTCGGCTTCGGGACCGTCAGCCACCGGCCTCCGGAATCGCTCGTACGAGAGGTCTCGGCCGCCACCGGCGGCAGCGTCGGAACGGTCCTCACGGTGTCGACCGTGACCGGCAGCGCCGCCCGCGCCGCCGAGCTGCGCGCCCGGCACCCGCGTGCCCTCGCCGAGGCGATGGAGGGCTTCGGGGTCGCCGAGGCGGCCGGCGCGCACGGTGTGCCGGTGCTGGAGATCCGCGCGGTGTCCAATCCCGTCGGCCCGCGCGACCGCGCCGCGTGGAACATCGGCGCCGCCCTCGCGGCCCTCACCGGGGCGTTCGGGAAGCTCGGACCCCTGCTGGAGAGTTGGAACCCTCATGAGCGCACTGACTGAATCCGCCGAGGCCCTGCGGATCGCCTACTCGCCCTGCCCCAACGACACGTTCGTCTTCGACGCCTGGGCGCACGGCCGAGTCCCGGGCGCGCCCTCCCTCGACGTGACGTTCGCGGACATCGACATCACCAACGGCATGGCCGAGCGCGGCGAGTTCGACGTGCTGAAGGTGTCGTACGCCGTGCTGCCGTACGTCCTCGACGAGTACGCGCTGCTGCCGTGCGGCGGCGCGCTCGGTCGCGGCTGCGGTCCGCTCGTGCTGACGAAGGAGGCGGGCACCGGACTCACCGGCCGCACCGTCGCCGTGCCGAGCGAACGGTCGACGGCGTATCTGCTGTTCCGGCTGTGGGCGGCGGAAACGGTGCCCGGCGGGGTCGGCGAGATCGTGGTCATGCCGTTCCACGAGATCATGCCGGCCGTACGGGACGGGAAGGTCGACGCGGGGCTCGTCATCCACGAGGCGCGTTTCACGTACCAGAACTACGGGCTGCACAAGCTCGCCGACATGGGCGAGCACTGGGAGCGGACCACCGGGCTGCCGATCCCGCTGGGCGCGATCATCGCCAGGCGGTCGCTGGGAGCCGAGCGGCTCCTGGAGCTCGCCGAGGCCGCCCGCGCCTCGGTCCGCGCCGCCTGGGACGACCCCGAGGCCTCCCGCGCCTACGTCCTGGAGCACGCCCAGGAGATGGACCCGGGCGTCGCGGACCAGCACATCGGCCTGTACGTCAACGAGTTCACGGCCGATCTGGGCGAGCCCGGATACGCGGCGGTCCGCGGGCTGCTCACCCGTGCGGCGGCCGAGGGGCTGGTGCCGCCCCTCGGACCGGACGCGCTGGCTTTCCCCTGATCCCCGGACCTCGCCCGGGCCTCACACGTCGAGTTGGTCGGCGACCGCGCGCAGCAGGCCGGCGATCTGCTTTCCGGAGGTCTTGTCCGGGTAGCGGCCCTGTTCCAGGGTGGGCGTGATGTTTTCGAGCAGGGTCGTCAGGTCCTGGACGATGGACGCAAGTTCGTCCGGTTTGCGGCGCTGGGCGGCCGCGACCGACGGGGCCGGTTCCAGAAGGGTCACCGAAAGGGCCTGGTCACCGCGCTGACCGGCGACGACGCCGAACTCGACACGCTGGCCGGGCTTGAGGGCGTCTACTCCGGCGGGCAGGACCGAGGAATGGACGAAGACGTCGCCGCCGTCGTCACGGGAGAGAAAGCCGAAGCCCTTCTCAGTGTTGAACCACTTGACTTTGCCGGTGGGCACGTCTGTCCTCGTCCTCGTACTCGTCGGAAACTACTCGGGGAACGGCTCGGGTGGTTGCAGGGGCAACTGCCCGTTAAACGCCTCTGGATAGCACTACAGCGGGTCCGCCGACCCGCCGGTACCAAGGCTAATGGTCCGTCGGCTCGTGACAAGACGTCGCTGGATTGTTCCTTCGCGCAGGGAACTACCCTGGTGGGGTGCGTGACAAAACCCAAGCGAATTCCCCTGAAGCCGGTGACGGGCTGATCCGTGCCGGAGCCATCGTGTTCTTCATCGGAGCGTTGGCCACACTGGTCACCGTGGCCCCGCTGTTGTTCGGCACGAAGCCTTTTCCGTTCTACATGTTCGGCTTGAGCATGCTCATGGGCGTCGGATTCCTGCTGGCCGCCGCGGGCGTGCTCCAGTCCGCCGCGCAGGGCCGCCGCCGCGCCCGAGCCGCCCGTTCCTGACGGCGGTCGTTTCCGACGCGATCGCCCCTGACGGCGGTCGTTCCCGACGGCAGCGGCGGTTCCGGCCGGTGCCGGATCCGGCGTGCCCTCAGCGGTGGTTCTCCAGCCACGCCGGGAACTCGGTGAGATCGCCGAGGACGACGTCCGCGCCCGCCGCGCGCAGTTCCTCCGCGTCGCACGGCCCGGTCGCCACGGCCACGCTGTACGCCCTTGCCGTGCGCGCTCCGCGTACGTCGCCGGTGTGGTCGCCGACGTACACGCTCGCGCCGTGCTCGCGCAGCGCGACCGCCTTCTGTTCGGCCCACAGGTTGCCGACCACTTCGTCCGCGTCGATGGCGAGGTGGTCCAGGTGCAGCCTCGCGTTGGGCTCCCACTTCGCGGTCACGACGACCGCGCGGCCGCCCGCCGCCCGTACCGCCGTGACGGCCTCGCGCGCGCCGGGCATCGCGAGCGTGCCGGTGATCGCGTGCTCCGGGTACATCGCGCGGTAGAGGCCGGCCATCGCCGCTATGTCCTCGGCCGGGAACCAGTGGGCGAGTTCCTGCTCCAGCGGGGGCCCGAGCCGGGTGACCACCAGATCGGAGTCGATGTACGTCCCCGTCCGCGCCGCCATCGCCTCGAAGCAGGCGTGGATCCCGGGGCGGGAGTCGATCAGGGTCATGTCGAGGTCGAAGCCGACGGTCAGCGCAGGTGAGGTCATATGCGCCATTGTGCCCAGACCTCCGGGAGGCCGGTCCACGCCTTTTCGCCGAGGCCGGGCTCAGCGCCTTCGCTGGGAGCGCCAGACCAGGTACAGGGCCGAGGCGATCGCCGCGCCACGGACGACGAAGGGCCAGGTCTCGGCCATCGCCTCGTTCATGTGGCCCTCGGCGACGGGGTCGCCCCACCGGCCGTCCGAACGGCCCCAGAGCCAGACGATGCCGGCCGTGGCGGACAGTCCCGGCAGAACGAGGACGGCCCACTTCGACTCCGCCCGGGTCAGCCGGCGCGAGCCGTAGGCGATCAGCCAGCCGAGGCCGAGCGCGAACCAGTTGCCGAGGACCGCGCCCGCGACAAGGAGGGCGGCGGCGAGCAGGAGCAGCGGGTTGATGTAGCCGCCGAGACGCGGGAGAAGCCGGCGGGGCGGGCGGCGGGCGGGGGTGGCCTCGGCGGCCGGCTCGTCCTCGGGGCCCGGTGCCGCCGTCTCCTCGGCCGGGGTCGTCTCCTTCCCGGGACCGCCGTCCTTGTCCCCCGGCGGCGGCTTGAGCAGTTCGGGGATCTCCACGCCGCCGACGAAACCCGGCACGCTGTCGCCGAGTCCGAAGGGGCTGTCGGTGCCGCGCCACCAGTCGGGCCGGGTCGCGCTGTCGCCCAGTTCGGCCGCGCTCGCCAGATGGGGCGGGGACGGCGCGTCGGCGGCGGCGCTCTCGGCGGGCCGCTCCCGGGCCGGGCGGGGGCGGGGGACGACGCGGCGCAGTCCCTTGGGGCGCTCCTCCGGTTCGGCGGCGGCGCGCTGGGAGGGCACGGCGGCCCGGGTCCGGGCGCCGGACTCGCCGCCCGGGGTGCCCCGTCCGGCCGCCGTGACGATCTCGTCGGGGGTGCCGAGGCGGTCGAGGATGCGGCGGACCGCGGCGGGGGTGTCCGCGCCGGCTCCGGCCCGGCGGCGGCCGATCTCCTCGCGCAGTTCCGTGACCAGGCGCATGCGGGTGCCCGACGGCAACTGGCGCTGCTGGGCCAGGTCGCCGACCCGGCTCAGGTAGTCGAAGACAAGCTGGTCGCTCTCGATCCCCACGAAGTCCCCTCCGGGGCCGGTGCGTTGGATACCCCGTGGGGACGAAGGTACCGGTTCTCCCCCGTGCGAGTGCGTCCGGTCCGGGGCTCGGCCTGCCGTGCGAGGCGCGCCGTGCCGCCGGGAGCCGGCCCCCTCGCGCCGTGCCGCCGGGAGCCGGCCGCCGGGAGACGTGCGGGACTTCGGGGGCGGGCGGGATGGTGGTCGCGGGCCGGCGGGATGGTGACGACAGGTCCTGATCGCGCGGCCGCCCGGCGGTCCACCGGCCGGGGGCCGGGTCCGGCGGGCGTGCCACCCGCTACCGTTGACAGGATGAGCCCCGAGACGACCGCCCCGCGGTCCCTGGCGGAAGCACTCCGCGCGCGGGACGACGCCTCGCTGTCCGCCCTCCTGCGGTCCCGGCCGGACCTGATCACCCCCGTCCCCACGGATCTCACCCAGCTCGCCACACGGGCGGGCACCCGGGCGTCGGTCGTGCGCGCCCTGGAGCGTCTGGACCGTTTCACGCTCCGGACGGCCGAGGCGCTGGCCGTGGCGCGCGAACCGGCGACGTACGACGAACTGCTCGGGCTGCTGGCGGGCGACGACGGCGACCCGGCGGTCACGGCGGCCTTCCCGCACGCGCTCGGGACGCTGCGCGAACAGGCGCTCCTGTGGGGGGCCGACGACCGGCTCCGGCTCGTCCGCACGGCACGTGAACTGCTCGCCCCCTCCCCTCAGCACCCGTCCCCGACGGGGCTCGGACCGACCGTCGGCGAGGCCACCGCGGGCATGTCACCGGGGCGCATCCAGGAGATCGTGGCGGCGGCGGGGCTGGCGTCCACCCATGACTCCGTGTCGGCGGTGACCTCGCTGAGCGCCCTGTTCTCCGACCGGAGCCGGATGTCGGCCCTGCTCGACGAGGCGCCCGCCGACGCGGTGGAGGTGCTGTCCCGGCTGGTGTGGGGTCCTCCGTACGGGCAGGTGACGGCCGAACCCGCGGCGCATCTGCGCTGGCTCATCGCGCGGGGGCTGCTGCTGCCGACGGCGCCGGGGACGGTCGTGCTGCCCCGTGAGGTCGCCCTGCATCTGCGGGCGGGCCGCGCCCACCGGGTGACCGAACCGGTGGCGCCCGCGGTCGAGGCCGCGACGGTCCACCGTCCACAGGCTGTGGACGCAGCCGCGGCCGGTCAGGCGTACACGACGCTGGCGACCGTCGAGGAACTGCTGAAGGACTGGCACGAGGGCGGCCCCGCCGTGCTGCGCGCGGGCGGTCTGAGCGTGCGGGACCTGAAGCGGACGGCGGTGGCGCTCGACGTCCCCGAACCGGTCGCCGCGTTCTGGGTGGAACTCGCCTACGCGGCGGGCCTGGTGGCCTCGGACGGCGAGGCGGACGAACGCTACGCGGCGACACCCGCGTACGACGCGTGGCTGGAGCTGCCCGCCGCGGAGCGCTGGGCGCGGCTCGCCACGGCGTGGCTCGCGGCGACCCGCACGGCCGGTCTCGTCGGCGGACGGGACGCGAAGGACCGTACGCTCTCGGCGCTCGGCCCGAACCTCGACCGCTCCGCGGCACCCGAGGTCCGCCACCGCGTCCTCGCCCTGCTCGCCGAGCTCCCCGAGGGCGCCTCCCCCGACGCGGACTCGCTCCTCGCCCGGCTGTACTGGGAACGGCCCTCGCGCAGTGCCCGGCCCTCACCGGACGACCTGCGGGCCCGGCTGGCCCGCTGGACGCTCTCCGAGACGGAGCTGCTCGGGGTGACCGGCCGGGGCGCACTGTCCGCGCAGGGCCGGGCGCTGCTGGGCCTGCCCGCCCCGGCGGGCGCGCGGGCGGCGGAGCCGGACGGTCCGGGCGACAAGCTTCCCGCGCACAAGCGGCGCTCCCCGCTGGGCGCCGCCGTGACGGCCGCCGTACCGCACTCCCCCGCCGAGCGGGCCGCGGCGGCGTCCCGGGCCGCCGCCCTCCTCGCGCCGCTGCTGCCCGAGCCGCTCGACCACGTCCTGCTCCAGGCGGATCTGACGGCGGTCGCACCCGGCCCGCTGGAGCGTCCGCTGGCCGACACGCTCGGGGTGCTCGCGGACGTCGAGTCCAAGGGCGGGGCGACGGTCTACCGCTTCACCCCGGCCTCGGTGCGCCGGGCGCTCGACGCGGGCCGTTCGGCGTCCGACCTGCACGCGTTCCTCGCCGCCCACTCCCGTACGCCGATCCCGCAGCCCCTCGCCTACCTGATCGACGACATGGCGCGCCGGCACGGTCATCTGCGGATCGGGGCGGCCTCGGCGTACGTCCGCTGCGACGACGAGGCGGTGCTCAACGAGATCCTCGCCGACAAACGCTCCCAGGAGTTCGGGGCGCGGCGGATCGCTCCGACGGTGCTGGTCGCGCAGGCCGACCCGACGACGCTCCTCGCCGGTCTGCGGTCGATGGGCTTCGCGCCGGCCGCCGAGTCGGCCGAGGGCGACGTGCTGATCAGCCGGGCCCACGCCCACCGCACCCCGCCGCGCACGGCGCCCGAACCTGTCCCGGACGGCCCGCCGGTCCCCGACGCCACACTCCTCGGCGCCGCGATCCGCGCGATCCGCGCCGGGGACCTCGCCTCCACGGCTCCGCGCAAGGACGACTCGGCCGCCGGGCGTCCCGGCAACGGCGCCCTGCCCCGCACCAGCTCCGCCGAGACCCTCGCGACCATGCAGGCCGCCGTCATGACGGGCGAGGCGGTGTGGATCGGCTACGTCAACGCCGAGGGCGCGGCCAGCCAGCGCGTCATCGCCCCCATCCGGGTCGAGGGCGGCTTCGTGACGGCGTACGACCACACCGCGGACGAGGTCCGCACCTATCCGCTGCACCGGGTCACGGGGGTCGCGGAGCTCGCCGACGAACAGCCGTGATCCCCGTCGGCGGCCGGTCGTGATCCCTCACCGGCGACCCGCCGTGACCCCCCGCCGGTAGGGCACACTGGACGTTTGGCCGAGCATCCGCGCCGGGTGCCGCCACGCAGAAAGGGACGGGTTGTGAACGGACCCCTCATCGTCCAGTCCGACAAAACGCTGCTGCTGGAAGTCGATCACGAGCTGGCCGACGCCTGCCGTCGGGTCATCGCCCCCTTCGCCGAGCTGGAGCGGGCGCCCGAACACATCCACACCTACCGGGTGACCCCGCTCGGCCTGTGGAACGCGCGGGCCGCCGGGCACGACGCCGAGCAGGTCGTCGACGCGCTCGTGGAGTTCAGCCGCTATCCGGTCCCGCACGCGCTGCTCGTGGACATCGCCGAGACGATGGACCGCTACGGACGCCTCACGCTGAGCAAGCACCCGGCCCACGGGCTCGTCCTGACCACCACCGACCGGCCCGTTCTCGAGGAGATCCTGCGCTCCAAGCGGATCGCCCCGCTCGTCGGCAACCGGATCGACCCGGACACCGTGGCCGTGCACCCCTCCGAGCGAGGCCAGATCAAGCAGACCCTGCTGAAGCTGGGCTGGCCGGCCGAGGACCTCGCCGGGTACGTCGACGGTGAGGCGCACGCCATCGAGCTCGACGAGACCGGCTGGGCGCTGCGGCCCTACCAGCGCCAGGCCGTGGAGAACTTCTGGCACGGCGGCTCCGGCGTGGTCGTGCTGCCCTGCGGCGCGGGCAAGACGCTCGTCGGGGCCGGTGCGATGGCGGAGGCCAAGGCGACCACGCTCATCCTCGTCACCAACACCGTCTCCGCCCGGCAGTGGAAGCACGAGCTGGTGAAGCGGACCTCGCTGACCGAGGACGAGATCGGCGAGTACAGCGGCACCCGCAAGGAGATCCGTCCGGTCACCATCGCCACCTACCAGGTGCTGACGACCCGGCGGAAGGGCGTCTACCCGCACCTGGAGCTCTTCGACTCCCGCGACTGGGGCCTCATCCTCTACGACGAGGTCCATCTGCTGCCCGCGCCGGTCTTCAAGTTCACCGCCGACCTCCAGGCCCGGCGCCGGCTGGGGCTGACCGCCACGCTGGTACGGGAGGACGGGCGCGAGTCGGACGTCTTCTCGCTCATCGGGCCCAAGCGGTTCGACGCGCCCTGGAAGGAGATCGAGGCGCAGGGCTACATCGCGCCGGCCGACTGTGTCGAGGTGCGGGTGAACCTCACCGACTCCGAGCGGCTCGCGTACGCCACCGCCGAGAACGAGGAGAAGTACCGCTACTGCGCCACCACCGCGACCAAGCGGAAGGTGACCGAGGCGCTGGTCCGCAGGTTCGCCGGTCAGCAGATCCTCGTGATCGGCCAGTACATCGACCAGCTCGACGAGCTGGGTGAACACCTGAACGCACCCGTGATCAAGGGCGAGACCAGCAACGCGCAGCGGGAGAAACTGTTCGACGCCTTCCGGGAGGGCGAGATCAGCGTGCTCGTCGTGTCCAAGGTCGCGAACTTCTCCATCGACCTGCCGGAGGCCACGGTGGCCATCCAGGTCTCGGGCACCTTCGGCTCCCGCCAGGAGGAGGCCCAGCGTCTGGGCCGCGTCCTGCGCCCCAAGGCCGACGGCCACAAGGCCCACTTCTACTCCGTGGTCGCCCGCGACACCATCGACCAGGACTTCGCCGCCCACCGCCAGCGCTTCCTGGCGGAACAGGGCTACGCCTACCGCATCATGGACGCCGACGAGGTGCTGAGCGAGAGCGAGTAGCAGCCCTGACCGCCGGGGCTCTTTTCCGGCACGGCCCGGGAAATCTCAACCCCTCCGGCGTTTGAGGAGCGGGGTCCGGGGCGGAGCCCCGTGGCGGGTGGGACGACAGAGCCGGGCCCTTTGTCGGGGGGCCGGACCGGAGTTCTGGTGGGCCCGGGGCAAAGAAGCGGGCGTACGTGTCAACGGCGCCGTACGCCGGCTTCCTCGCCATACTCGCCGAGCAGAACGACCTCGATGGCCGCGCGCCCGAACACCTTGACGGCCTTCAGGGCGTCGCCGAAGCGGTGTCGGTGCTGGATGGAAGTGACGGCCGTCGCGCCACGCGCGACAGGCCCGGGATGGGCAGGACCTGGGGTGAAAGTGGCTGCGCTCATATCTCCATGGTGCGGCCACACCGACCCGAACGGCGTCGGTCCATGGACCGAACCTCGCCCACCCCTCAGGTACCGCTCCGGGCCACCCGCCGTACGCCTCACGACGGACCCCTCCCCCTAGGGAATCCCGGGCCCGACCCTGAGGAGCCACGCAGGCACCGGAAGGACGCGGCGCCCGGGAGCCGGAAAACCCATTGGCCCCGGCATCCGTCCTTCGCCTAGAATCTTCGGTCTTGCCCGCCTCCCTCGACGGAGTGCCGCCGCCCGGCCGGAAACCGGACGGCACCCGGAATCAGTGCGGATTCCGCAGGGATTCCCGGCGGAATCCCGACGGAATCCGTGGCGATTCACGATCTGCATCACTCGCGCAGCACTGCCAGAAGCACCACGGCACTTCCGCAGCACCCCCACAGCAGGTTTCCCGGAGGCAATTCCCCGTGTCCACCCTGTCCGAAGGTCCGTCCGGCGCCCCTTCCGAGTCCGACGATCCCCTCTCCCGCGAGCGCTCCCACCTCGCCCACTCCCGTTCGGCGCTCCGCGCGATGCGTGAGGACGCGGAGAATCTCGACATCCGCGACGTCACCGCGAACTGGGTGAACGCCGAGGTGCTGCACCGCCAGATCACCGAGCGCATCAAGTCCCTCGCCGACCTCAGCCACACCCCGCTCTTCTTCGGGCGGCTCGACTACCTGCACGCCCCGGGCTCCGACCTGGCGGAGGGCGCCGAGGGCGAGCGGTTCTACATCGGGCGACGGCATGTCCACGACGCCGACGGCGACCCGATGGTCATCGACTGGCGCGCGCCGGTGTCGCAGCCGTTCTACCGGGCCTCGAAGAAGGACCCGATGGACGTCGGGCTGCGCCGACGGTTCGGCTACACCGGAGGCGACCTCACGGCGTACGAGGACGAGCACCTCTCCGACCCGGCCGAGGCGGCGGCCACCAGCAAGCTGCTCCAGCAGGAGATCGAGCGCCCTCGCGTCGGCCCGATGCGCGACATCGTGGCGACCATCCAGCCCGAGCAGGACGAGATCGTACGGTCCGGGCTGTCCGGTTCGGTCTGTGTGCAGGGAGGTCCCGGCACCGGAAAGACCGCCGTCGGCCTGCACCGGGTCGCCTATCTGCTGTACGCGCACCGGGAACGGCTCGCCCGCACCGGCACCCTGGTGATCGGACCGAACAAGTCCTTCCTGCACTACATCGAGCAGGTCCTCCCCGCGCTCGGCGAGCTGGAGGTCAGGCAGGCGACCGTCGACGACCTCGTCGCGCATGTCGAGGTGCGCGGAAGCGACGACGCGCCGGCGGCCGTGATCAAGGGTGCCGCCCGGATGGCCGAGGTGCTGCGCCGGGCCGTGCGCTCGCACGTGACCGTCCCCACCGAGCCCGTGATGGTGGTCAGGGGGTCACGGCGCTGGCGCGTTCCCGCGTACGAGCTGGAGGAGATCGTCCGGGAGCTGCTGGACCGGGACATCCGGTACGGCGCCGCCCACCAGGCCCTTCCGCAGCGGATCGCGCACGCCGTGCTGGTCCAGATGGAGCGCTCCGGTGAGGCGCCGGACGACCGGGTGCAGGACGCCGTCGCCCGCAACCCCGCCGTGAAGGCCGCCGTGAAGGCGATCTGGCCGCAGGTCGACCCCGCGAAGCTGGTGCTCCGGCTGCTGACCGACGCCGGGTTCCTCGCCGCGCACGCGGAGGGGCTGCTGGACGAGGACGAGCAGAAGGAGATCCTCTGGGCGAAGCCGGTGCGCAGCGTGAAGAGCGCGAAGTGGTCGGCCGCCGACGCCGTGCTCATCGACGAGGCCACCGATCTCGTCCAGCGCACGCACTCCCTCGGGCACGTGGTGCTCGACGAGGCGCAGGACCTGTCGCCGATGCAGTACCGCGCCGTGGGCCGGCGCTGCACGACGGGGTCGGCGACCGTGCTCGGGGACCTGGCGCAGGGGACGACCCCGTGGGCGACCCGGAGCTGGGAGGAGGCCCTCGGGCATCTGGGCAAGGGCGACGCGGTCGTCGAGGAGCTGACCGCCGGTTTCCGTGTCCCCACGGACGTCATCACCTACGCGTCCCGGCTGCTGCCGCACATCGCGCCCGGTCTCACGCCGGTCGCCTCGGTGCGTGAGAACCCGGGCTTCTTCGAGGTGCGCGCGCGTACGGCGGACGCCGACGTCCTGGGCGCGGTGGAGGAGCTGCTGGACCAGGAGGGGTCGGTCGGACTGATCGCCGCCGACGCCCGGATCCCGGTGCTCGCCGAGGCGCTGACGGCGGCCGGGCGCACGTACATCGGTCCGGGCGAGGAGACGACGGCCGAGACCCGGCTGACGCTGGTGCCTGCCTCCCTCGCGAAGGGCCTGGAGTACGACTACGTGGTGCTGGACGAGCCGGGCGCCGTCGTGGACGGCGAGCCGGACGAGCGCACCGGGCTGCGCCGCCTGTACGTGGCGCTCACCCGGGCGGTCTCGGGACTGATCGTGACCCACGCGGCCCCGCTCCCGGCCGAACTGGCCTGATCGGCCGAGGGCCCCGGCGCGGATTCGGGCGGCCCCCGGCACGGACGCGGACGGCCCCCGGCACGGATGCCGGGGGCCGTGAACCGCGGTGCGCGAGGGGCTAATTGAATTTCCGGCTGGTCGCCAGGTAGACCTGCTTGGCGTTGTCGCCGAGGCGTGGCCCGGTGATGAACGTCTTGCGGTCGCTCAGGGAGTTGTTGGAGACCAGATAGGTCCGGCCGTTGTGGCTCATGAACCAAGGCCCGCCGGACGCACCGCCGTTCATGGTGCAGCCGATCATGTACTGGGCGGGGACGTTGCTCGCGAGCACGAAGCGCTTGGTGGCGCCGTGGCAGTCGTACATCTTCGAGCCGTCGTAGGGCGCCTCGGCCGGGTAGCCGCGGACCTTCATGGACGTGACCTTGTTGGCGGCCGGAGCGCCGAACCACACCGGCAGGGCCGAACCAAGCTGCTCCTGAAGGGACTTGCCGCCGCTCTCGGGCTTGACGTGGAGCACGGCGTAGTCGTACCCGGAGGCCGCGTTGCCCGTGTGGCCGCCGCCCTTCATCCACTGGGAGGACGTGGTGGCCCAGTCGGCCCACCAGACGCCGTACGGGGAGACGGACTTGGCGCGCGGGTCGGTGATCTGACGGCTGGTCAGGCTCGCGCTGTTGTTGTACGAGGGGACGAAGGCGATGTTGCGGTACCAGCCGCCGCCCTTGCCCGCGTGCACGCAGTGACCCGCGGTCCACACCAGGTTGGACTTGCCGGGGTGCGCCGGGTCGGTGACGACGGCGGCCGAGCAGACCATGTTGCCCTGGGGCGAGGAGAAGAACATCTTGCCGACGGGCGGCGCGTAGTGGTGATAGGTGCCCTTGACCTTGGCGGCGGTCTGCTTCGTCACCTTGCCGTCGGGCAGGTACGAGGTGGCGCCGCTGCCCGAGCCCGAACTGGTGCTGCCCGCCCGGGCGACCGGGATGTTCGCCTTGGCCTCGGCCATCTTCTCCGGCGACCAGAAGTCCTTGATGTACGGGTTGGCGAAGTCCTCCGCCTTGGAGGCCCAGTCGCTGTAGTCCTGCCACCCCCCGTTCTTCCACTTGTCCAGGGCGGCGCCGCCGAGTTCGGTGGGAATGCCCTCGGGCAGCTTGTACCCGCCGAGCGAGACGGAGCCGTCGTCCTGACCGGTGTCGACGCCCTTGTCGGCCTGGGCGGACGACGAGGGCCGGGCGGCGGCCCCCTCGTCGTCCTTCTTGCTGTCACAGGCCGTGGTGGTGATCATGACGGCCGCGATCACGGCGGCGGCCGCCGCGAGCGTGCGGCTGCGTATGGATGGCATGAAGCCCTGTCCCCCTGATGCTGCTGTGCTGCCGCACCGCGTTCGCCGGCACGCACATCCGTGTGATTGTCATGCCCCGGGCGATCGAGGCAGATCAAATATGCACGCGAAAAGCCGCGCGGTGATCGACACGTGACTCTCACAACACAACAACTACGAGGCGGAGATGGATCCGTGACCTCCCGGACCGGAGAACCGGCCGCCTACGCGTCGACGGCGGTCCGCCACTCCCGTACCGACTCCGCGGAGACCGGCCCCGTCCAGCCTTCCGGACGCGCGGCACCGCCGATGTGGAAGGCGTCGAGGCCCGCCGCGCGCAGCTCCGGCAGATGGTCGAGGCGCAGCCCGCCGCCGACCATGATCCGCGGCTCGTACCCCGGTTCACCGCGGCGGGCGGCCTCGGCCGCGAGGACGGAGAGCCCGTCGTCGACACCCGTCGGGGATCCGGCGGTCAAATAGGCGTCGAGGCCGGGCAGGTCACCGAGCTGCTTGCGCAGCGCGTCCCGGTCGGCGGCGCGGTCGATCGCGCGGTGGAACGTCCAGCGGCAGCCGTCCAGTTCGGCGACGATCCGCTCGACGGCGGCCAGATCGGGACCGCCGTGCTCGTCGAGGAATCCGAGCACGAACTCGTCCGCGCCCGCGTCCCGCAGCTCGCCCACGGCCCGCACGAGAGCGTCGACGCCCGCCGTGCCGCCCGCCGAGAAGCCGTCGGACCGGCGCAGCATCACGCGCAGCGCGATGTCGACGGAAGCGCGGATCCCGGCGAAGGTCTCCACCGACGGGGTCAGGCCGTCGGCCGCCATGTCCGTGACCAGCTCCAGCCGGTCCGCACCGCCGGCCTGAGCGGCGACCGCGTCCTCCACGCCGAGGGCGATCACCTCCAGGACCGCGCTCTTCCGCTCAGTCATCGGACCTCTTCCCTTGGGCCGCTATAGGTCTAGTCCAATCCAACAGTACGCGGGCGGGGGCGGAGGCGCGAGAAGATCGCATCCGGCGCCCTAGTTGATCTTTCATATAACCTCCTCGCGCGTGAAGATCATGTGATGACCACGTGGAGGGGTGGGGCAGTGCGACAACGTGGGTGGGGTGCGGCCGTTCTGACGGTCGCGGCGGTCTCGGGAACCCTGGTGGTCCAGGGGGCCGGCGGGAACGACGGCGCGTCCGGACCGATCCGGACGCGTACGACGACCGCCGCGCTGACGGTGGCCGACGGCGGCACGTCCGCACGGCTGGACCGGCGGGACACCGCTCCCTTCGGCATGCTCGGGATCACCTGGGCCGAGCCGTCCGCACGCGTGACCGGCACGATCGAGGTCCGGACCCGGGACGCCGCGCGCCACGTGTGGTCCGAGTGGCTGCGGCTGGACGGTGACAGCGGCGAGGGCGAGGAGGGCGCGTCCCGCGGCGGCACCGCTCCGGCGTGGGTGGGCCCGTCCGACGGGGTGCAGGTGCGGATGTCCGGCGCGCCGTCGCAGCGGCTGCCCGAGGGCCTGAGAGTGGACATGATCGACCCGGGCGGCGACGCGGCCTCACGGCTGGAGCCCGCCGGGTTCGTGATGGACCCGGCCGACCCGACCGGCACGGCGGACCCGGCCGGCCCGACCGCGACGGACGAGCCCGCGGAGACCTCCTCTCCCGACCCGTCCCCGTCCCTGACCTCAGAGCCCTCGTCCGACCCGACGGTCTCCGCCGTACCCACGGAGTCGCAGACGCAGCCGTCCACCGGGAGCGCGAGCCCTTCCCCGACCGGCTCCGCGCCGGAGTCGGCCTCGCCGACCGCGACCACGACCGTTCCCCCGGCCCCGCAGTCCACCGTGCCCCGCCCGCCGATCACCTCGCGTGCGGGCTGGGGCGCCGACGAGTCCATCAGCCCGGAGGAGCCCGGCTATCTGCCGGGCGGGAGGATCAAGGCGGTGGTGCTGCACCACACCGCCACCTCCAACGACTACACCTGCGCGGAGGCCCCGGCCGTCATCCGGGCCGTCTACGCCTACGACGTGCAGCAGTTGACCTGGAAGGACATCGGCTACAACTTCCTCGTCGACAAGTGCGGCACGGTCTACGAGGGCCGCAAGGGCGGCGTCGACCGGCCCGTGATGGGCGCGCACGCCTACGGCTTCAACTCCGAGACCACGGGTATCGCCGTCATCGGTGACTACAGCGACGTGGCGCCCTCCAGGGAGGCGATGACCTCGGTCGCCCGGCTCGCCGCGTGGAAGCTCGGCCAGTACGGCGTCGACCCGACCGGCACCGCCACCCTCACCGCGGGCGCGACCGGGCCGAACTACTTCCGCCGGACGTGGGAAGCGGGGGCCAGGATGACCTTCCCCGTCATCCACGGCCACCGTGACGGCTACAACACCGTGTGCCCGGGCGACGCCTACTACGCCCTGCTGCCCACGGTCCGTGCCTGGGCGGGCGGGACGGTCGAGGGGCTCACGCTGGACTCGGTCACCGGCGCCGGCGCGTCCGGCAGCACCGTCCTCGCCGACACCGCCGTCACCGTGAAGTGGTCGGCCTCCACCCCGGCCTCGCTGGTCAGCCGGTACGACGTCCTGGTCGACGGCGAGGCCGCGGCCACTGTCGCCGGCACCGCCTCCTCCGCCGAGGTGAGCCTGGCCCCGGGGACCCACAAGGTCGCCGTGCGGGGCGTCCACCAGTCCGGCAGGACCGCGGTAACCGAGGACGTCACCGTCGTCGCCGAGTCCGCCTCGCCCACCCCGACCCTCACGGCCCCCGCCACGACCGCCCCGCCCACGACGACCACCACCACTCCCGCCGCGACGGCCTCCCCCACGACGAAGACCACGCCCCCCGCGGCGACGACCTCACCCACCACGAAGGCCACCACCCCCGCGCCCACGGCCTCACCCACCACCCCCGCCGACACCACCCCGCCCGTCTTCTCCACCAAGCCGAATCTCGCCCTGCGCACCGGCACGGTGAGCACCACGGCCGTCCCGGTCACCCTGAAGTGGAAGGCCACCGACACGACGGGGCTGAGGGAGGTCCGCCTTACCGCCCCGGTCGCCAGGACGTACGGTCCGACGGTCATGAGCGCCGGCCTCACCGCCAAGTCCGCTGTCGCCACGACCTGGAGGATGACCGCGTACGACAAGGCCGGCAACGCCGGCTCGGCCTCGGTGAGCGGCACCCCCGTGATCCTCCAGGAGAGCGCGGCCAAAAGGTCCGGCACCTGGACGTCCAAGTCGTCGAGCAGCTACCTGGGCGGCACGTCGTACGGCAGCTCCACGAAGAACTCCTCGCTGACCTGGACGTTCACCGGACGCTCGGCGGCCCTGGTGGTCTCGCGCGCCGCGACCTCCGGCCAGGTGTACGTGTACGAGGACGGCAAGAAGACCGCCACCCTGGATCTGAGGTCGACGACCACGAAGTACCGCGACGCCCTCTGGGCGAAGACCTGGACCACCGCCGCCAAGCACACGGTGAAACTCGTGGTCGTCGGTACCGGCGGGCGGCCCACGGTCACGGCAGACGGGCTCGTGTATCTCAAGTAGCCGGCAACCGGTCGGCCGTCCGGGTCACCCGAACAGGTTGAGCTCCTCCTCCCGTGCCCCCACCAGCTCGTACACCGTCGTCTCCGGGACCGGCCGGCCCGAGCAGAGCCGTACGAGGGTCGCGCCGCCGCCGATGTAGCGGGCCGGGGGACGGTCGCCGGGCACGCCGCCCAGGAGGAGCGGGTCGTCGAGCTGGTCGAGATCGGCGTGCAGCGGCACCCGGCCGCTCTCCCGGCTGTATCGCGCCAGGAGGGCGAGGGCGTGCGGAAGTCCCTCGCCCTCGTAGGCGCCGGGTTCGCCGAACGCCTCGCGCACGTCTCCCGCGTGGATCCACTCGCCGAGCGCGACCGCGTCGAGGGCGCCCCTGGTCCGGGCGATCGCCGGGCCCGCCTCGGTCATCCCGCGTTCCAGCTCGTCGATCACCCGCTCCGTCGGCCAGTCGGCGCGCTCGGCGATGTCACGGTCGTTGGACTCGGGCTCGAACACCCCCGGCTCGAAACGGCGCTCGACGACCCGGGCCAGCACGGCCGAGCAGTGCGCCAGCACGTCCCGCACCGTCCACGCCGGACACCCGGCCGTCGGACGGGCGAAGTCGTCCTCCGGGCGGGCCCGCAGCAGCGGGATCAGCGCGTCGCGCTCGGTGCGCAGGAGCAGACCGGGCAGTTCCGGGTCCCGGACATCGTGTGCGTCTTGAGGAATCATGACTCCACGCTAGGCGCCGGCGTACACGCATGGCTGCCCTCCGCGGGGGCCCGTCGTTCCCCTGCCCGCTATCCGGCCAGTTCGACGGAGATGTGCGGGGACAGCGCGCGGAGGAAGTCCGGGGCGTCGAAGATCTCGCCGGCGGAGGCGACGCCGGTCGTCCTGGTGCGTCCGGTCAGGATGCGGTCGAGCGCCTCCACCACGAGCGGCGCGGTGACGGCGTAGATGTCCCGGCCCCGCGCCACGGCCCGGCGTTCGGCGCCGCCGGAGCGCACCACGACGTCGACGACGAAGGTCTGTTCCGACCGTCCGCGCTCGTCGGCCGCGCGCGGGGCCGGGGTGTCCGGGGCCGCCAGTTCCCCGGCCGCCTCGACGGTCATGTAGGTGTGCACCTCGGGGACGGCGAAGTGGCTGGGCACGGTGACCACGTCGGCCATCGAGAACTCCCCGATGACGGCACGCGGACCCATCGGGTCGGGGAACGGCCACTCCAGGGTGGGCGGGGTGTCCTGGACGTACTCCAGCCGCCCCTTCGTGTAGCGGACGCGCCGGCCGCCGCGCCGCTCCCGGGAGACCGCGCCGGCCTCGCGCGTCCCGGGGGTGGGGTGCCAGCCGCTCAGCCCGTACGCGACGTGGACCTCGTCGGCCGCCGTCCATGCGCCCATCGCGGCGGTGACCAGCAGGTCGCCGAAGCCGCCGTAGAACGCCATGGCCGGGACGATCACCGCTCCCGCCGCCTCGGCCCGCTCGGCGAAGTGCGTGAACGTGTCGAGGTTGGCCTCGATCTCGGCCGCCACGTCCACGTACGGGATGCCCGCGCGCAGGGCCGCCTCGATCACGGGGGCGGCCGTCGTGGCGAAGGGTCCGGCACAGTTGACCACCGCCACGGCACCGGTCAGCGCGTGGTCGAGGGACGCCGGGTCCCCGACCGTGGCCGGACGGACGTCCAGACCCGGCCACGAGGCCGCCAGGTCCTTCAGCTTCTCGGCGTCCCGGCCGGAGAGGACCGGGGTGAACCCGCGCTCCAGCAGTTCGGCCACCACGAACCGGCCCGTGTGCCCGTACGCGCCGAACACCGTCACCGTCTGACCCGCCTTCATGGGTTCTCCCCCGTGCTCGAAGTGAACTGCCTTGATCCGTAAGGACATCCTGGCGGGAAGGGGCGCTCCGCACGAGTGTCCGGAACGACATGCCCCGTACAATTCCGGACATGACCTCTGTCGCGCTGGCCGTCACCGACGGGATGCTGCACTTCGAACTGGGCCTGGCCTGCGAGGTCTTCGGCTCCAAGCCGGACGCGGTGCGGGTTCCCTGGTACGACCTCGCGGTCTGCGGGCCGGGGGCCGTGCGCGTCGGCCCGTTCCGGCTGGAGCCCGGCCACGGCCTGGACCGACTCCCCCACGCCGACACGGTGATCGTCCCGGGCTGGGCCGACATCGACCGGGAGCCGCCCGCCGACCTCGTCGACGCGGTGCGCGCGGCCCACGAGGCGGGTGCGCGCGTGGCGTCCCTGTGCACCGGCGCGTTCGTCCTGGCCGCCGCCGGGCTGCTGGACGGGAGGCGCGCGACCACGCACTGGGCGCACACCCGGGCGCTGGCCGCCCGCCATCCCCGGGTGCGGGTGGACCCGGACGTCCTCTACGTGGACGACGGCGGCGTGCTGACCTCCGCGGGCAAGGCCGCCGCCATGGACCTGTGTCTGCACCTCGTCCGCCTCGACCACGGGTCCTCGGTCGCCAACACCGTCGCCCGCAACCTGGTCGTGCCCCCGCACCGGGACGGCGGCCAGGCCCAGTTCGTCAGCACCCCGGTGCCCGCCCCCGACCACCACCCGCTCGCCGAGCTGTTCCCCTGGGTCATCGAGCGGCTGGACCGTCCGCTGACCGTGGAGGACCTGGCCCGCCGGGCGCGGATGAGCTCACGCCATCTGGGCCGCCACTTCAGGTCGGTGACCGGCACGACCCCGCTCCAGTGGCTGCTGATCCAACGGATCCGCCATGCCCAGGAGTTGCTGGAGACCACCGACGCGGGCGTCGACGCCATCGCGGCCGCCACCGGCATGGGAACCGCCACGACACTGCGCCGGCACTTCAACCGCACGGTGGGCGTGCCTCCGGACGCCTACCGCCGCACCTTCCGCTCACGGACGGGCCCGGCGCCGGCGGACGGCACCACGGTCGGCACCACGACGGAAACTCCGGCGGCGGGGAGCCCTGCGGGGACAATGGACGCATGGCAGCAGAGAGCAACCGCCACCCGGCCCACGAGGAACTGACGAAGCGCTGGGCGGACACCGTCCTGGCCGCACGGGACGGCGACGGGTCCGGCCCCGCGCCCGGGCCGTACGGGGACAACCTCCTGGCCCGCTGGGCCGAACCGCAGCGCCGGTACCACACCACCGATCATCTCCTCGCGGTCCTCGGCCACATCGACGTGCTGGAGGCACACGGGGAGCGCGCCGGCGATCCGGCCGCCGTGCGCCTGGCCGCCTGGTTCCACGACGCCGTGTACCTCCCGGACCGCTCGGAGAACGAGGAGCGCTCCGCCCGGCTCGCCGAACGCGCGCTGGACGAACTGGGCGTCGCCCCGGACCGCACGGCCGAGGTCGCCCGGCTCGTCCGCCTCACCGTCTCCCACGACCCCGCCGACGACGACACCGACGGCGCCGTCCTGTGCGACGCGGATCTCGCGATCCTGGCCTCGCCCCCGGCCGCGTACGCCGCCTACACGGCCGCCGTCCGCGAGGAGTACGCCTTCGTCCCCGACGACGCCTTCCGCGTGGGCCGCGCGGCTGTTCTCCGCCAACTCCTTGCCCTGCCGAGGCTGTTCAGAACCACCCACGGACAGCACACCTGGACCACTCCGGCCCGCCGGAACATGGAGACCGAACTGGCGACGCTGGGTGGATCAGGCCCCTCCGGCGCTTGAGGAGCGGGGTCCGGGGCGGAGCCCCAGGGGTGGGAAGGGCGGAGAGGGCGAAAGAAGCTTGTGGGGCTCGCACGGCGGGGACGGCGAGTAATGCCATAGGTCCGGCCGGGCGATCCGACCTATTCTCGGCCGCATGACTGACACGGGTGGGGATCAGGTCGAGGAAGCCGTCGCGAGCTGCGCCACGCTGCTGCGGGCAGCGGCCGGACACGACTGGGAGGGCGTACGGGCGGGACGCCTGGAGTGGAGCTGCCGGCGCACCGCCGAGCACATCGCCGGTGATCTCATCGCGTACGCCGGGCAGTTGGCCGGCCGGGCCACCACCGCCTATGTACCGTTCGAGATCGCGATGGACGAGGGCACGGACAACGCGGGCGTCGTCGACGTGATCGAGACGACCGGCGCCCTGCTCGCCGCCACCGTCCGCACGACCCCGCGCGAGGTGCGCGCCTTCCACCCGTACCCGTTCCGCGGCGCGAACCGCGAGGGCTTCGCCGCGATGGGGGTCGCCGAGGTCCTGCTGCACACGCACGACATCGCCGAGGGCCTCGGCCTGCCGTACGAGCCGCCGGCCGAGCTGTGCGCCTGGGTCCTCGGCCGGATCTTCCCGCACGTGCGGCCCGAGCCCGACGCCCCGTGGAGCACGCTCTTGTGGGCCACCGGGCGCGGTGACCTGCCCGGCCGTGAACCGCTCACCGAGTGGCGCTGGAACAACAACCTGGTGATCGGCACCGAGCGGCTCACCCTCCAGGGCGTCACCCCCGCCGCCGCCGCCGAACTGCGCGCGGGCGGCACGGGCGGCTTCGAGTGGATCGAGAGCGGCCCGTTCCACGGCACCCGGGACGCCGCCGGGATGGTCGCGAGCTCCTACGAGAAGGGGGTGCACCGGCCGGAATGGGGGATGTTCGTGCTCGTACGGCGCGAGGACGGACTCGCGGTCGGCGCGATCGGCTTCCACGGCGTGCCCGACGAGGAGGGGCGCGCCGAGGTCGGCTACGACCTCGCGGAGAACGCCCGCGGCCGGGGCTACGCCACGGAGGCCCTGAGCGCCCTGGCGGAGACGGCCCTCGCCCGCGACGACGTCAAGCTCCTGTTCGCCGCCATCGAGCGGGAGAACGCCCCCTCGCAACGGGTCATCGCCCGCGCCGGTTTCACCCGGGCGGGCGAGGACGTGGAGAAGGCCGCCCACGAACTGCACGGCCTGGAGGAGTCCTTGAGGCTGTACTCCCGCGAGGCCTGAGCAGACAGGCCCTAGGGTCTGGCGCCCCGCTTGCGGCGGCGCAGTCCGGCGCCGTGCAGCAGCCGTACGACCTCGCGGCTGCTGACCTCCACCGCTCCGGCGGCGACCGCGTCGGCGTAGCGGTGCGAGGGGATGTCGTAGTGGTCGCGCTCGAAGGCCCGCGGGGGCGCGCCCAGCTCCTCGGCGAACGCGTGGAGTTCGTCGTACGAGACGTCACTGATCAGGTGGGACCAGACGCGGCCGTGCCCCGGCCAGGTGGGCGGATCGATGTAGACGGTCACGAGGGCGGGTTCGTCCCGGTCGCCGAGCCGAGCGAGCCGACCGGGGAGATCTTCACGCCCGCCTGGTGGCACACCCAGTGCGGGTCGGGGCCCAGTTCGGGCTCGATGTCCAGGGCGTGCGGGTCGCCGCTGGAGCACACCGGGCACAGCGGCCACCGTCCGTACCGCTCCAGGAGCGCGTCCTGCACGTCCTGGGCGACGAGACCGGCGACGAATCCGGCACCCTCCGGCCACTGTTCGACCCACCAGCGGCGCTGCACCACCGAGTCCTCGACGAGGGAGACGACGTCCGCCTCGGCCACCCGGCCCGCGACGAGGTCGGCGAGCACACGGGCGCGCGCCGCGTGCAACGCCTGCTCCAAGGGGCTGAGGGGGTTGCCGGTGGGGTCCATGCCCCTATTGTGCGCACCCTTGACCGTGCACCCCAAAGGAAAATATCTTTCACGGTGTGACCCATGACGTGAAGGAAATTTTCGCGGGTGAGGCACCCCCCGCCCCCGCGGCCCTCGCGGCCAAGGTGCGGACCCTCGCCCCCTCGATGACCCGCTCCATGCAGCGGGTCGCCGAGGCCGTCGCCGGTGACCCGGCCGGATGCGCGGCCCTCACGGTCACCGGACTCGCCGAGCTCACCGGCACCAGCGAGGCCACGGTCGTGCGCACGGCCCGCATCCTCGGCTACCCCGGCTACCGGGACCTGCGCCTCGCGCTCGCCGGGCTCGCCGCCCAGCAGCAGTCGGGCCGGGCCCCCGCCGTCACCGCGGACATAGCGGTCGACGACCCCATCGCCGACGTCGTCGCCAAGCTCGCCTACGACGAGCAGCAGACCCTCGCCGACACCGCCGCCGCCCTCGACACGGTCCAGCTCGCCGCCGCCGTGGCCGCCATCGCCGCCGCCCGCCGCGTCGACGTCTACGGCGTCGGCGCGTCCGGGCTCGTCGCCCAGGACCTCCAGCAGAAACTCATGCGGATCGGGGTCATGGCCTTCGCGCACATCGACCCGCACCTCGCGGTGACCAGCGCGGTCCAACTGCGCGCCAAGGACGTGGCGATAGCCGTCACGCACTCCGGCTCGACCGGCGACGTCATCGAACCGCTCCGCGTCGCCTTCGAGCACGGGGCGACGACGGTGGCGATCACCGGCCGTCCGGGCGGACCGGTCGCGCAGTACGCCGACCACGTCCTCACCACCTCGGCCGCCCGCGAGAGCGAGCTGCGCCCGGCGGCCATGTCGTCGCGGACCAGCCAGCTCCTGGTGGTGGACTGTCTGTTCGTGGGGGTCGCCCAGCGCACCTACGACACGGCGGCGCCCGCGCTGTCCGCCTCGTACGAGGCCCTGGCGCACCGCCACTCCCCGCGCGGCGGCCGGTAGCCGCTCCGCACGACCTCATCGGAAAGAGCCGCCTCTCCATGACCTCCATGTCCAACCACGGCGATCTTCGAGCAGAGTTGGAGACGCTGACCACCGAGGCGTTCCGCCCCGAACTGTCGGAGATCGACCGGCTGCCCACGCTGGAGATCGCGCGGCTCATGAACGGCGAGGACACGACGGTGCCCGCGGCCGTCGCCGCGCAGCTCACGCACATCGCCGCCGCGATCGACGACATCGCGGAGCGCATGTCCCGCGGCGGCCGCCTCATCTACGCGGGCGCCGGCACCGCGGGCCGCCTCGGCATCCTGGACGCCTCCGAGTGCCCGCCCACGTTCAACACCGATCCCTCCCGGGTCGTCGGGCTGATCGCGGGCGGCCCCGACGCCGTGGTCACCTCGATCGAGGGCGCCGAGGACTCGCGGGAACTCGCGGCGGCCGACCTGGACGCGCTCGCCCTGACGGCCGACGACACCGTGGTCGGTGTCTCCGCCTCGGGCCGCACCCCGTACGCCGTCGGCGCGGTCGAGCACGCCCGCAAACAGGGCGCCCTCACGATCGGCCTGTCCTGCAACGCGGACAGCGCGCTCGCCTCCGCCGCGGATCACGGCATCGAGGTCGTGGCCGGCCCCGAACTGCTCACGGGCTCGACCCGGCTGAAGTCCGGCACCGCGCAGAAGCTCGTCCTGAACATGCTCTCGACGATCACGATGATCCGGCTCGGCAAGACCTACGGGAACCTGATGGTCGACGTCCGGGCCTCGAACGAGAAGCTGCGGGCCCGCTCCCGGCGCATCGTCGAACTCGCCACCGGGGCCTCCGACGAGGAGATCGAGCGCGCGCTCGCCGCCACCGACGGCGAGGTGAAGAACGCCATCCTGACCATCCTCGGCGAAGTCGACGGGCCCACCGCCGCCCGCCTTCTGGAGGCGTCGGGGGGCCATCTGCGCGCAGCGCTGGCGGCTTCGGCCGGCTGACCAGCACGCTCGGGGAGTGAGCACCCCCGACGCCACCACCGCAGCGGCGATCCTCCCCCTCGTGGGCGGTCCCGCGAACGTCCTCACCGTCGCCCACTGCATGACCCGGCTGCGGCTGGGTCTGCGGGACCCCGGTCGGGTGGACGAGCCGGGCCTGCGGGCCCTGCCCGCCGTCCTCGGCCTCGTCGCGGACGACGGCTCGTACCAGATCGTCCTGGGCCCCGGCACGGTCGCCCAGGTGACCCCCGCGTTCGAGGCCCTGCTGACGAACGCCCCGCACGGCACGGAAGCGGCGCCCACCGCCGGACCGGCCACCCCGGACGCCACCGGACCCACGACCACCGCGGACCGGCTCGCCCTGCGCGGCGCCGTACTGAAGGACACCCGCTCCCGCCGCAACGCCACCCCGCTCAAGCTGTTCCTGCGGCGGATCGCGGACGTCTTCGTGCCGCTGATCCCGGCCCTGATCGGCTGCGGGGTGATCGCCGGCCTCAACGGCCTGCTGGTCAACCTCGGCGTGCTGCGGGGCCTCACCCCCGCGCTGACCGCCATCGCCTCCGGGTTCATGGCGCTGATCGCCGTCTTCGTGGGCCACAACACGGCCAAGGTGTTCGGCGGCACCCCGGTCCTCGGCGGCGCGGTGGCCGCCGTCGTCGTGTACGCGGGGGTCGCCAAGGTGACCGTCCTCGGTATGACGCTCGCCCCCGGCCAGGGCGGTGTCCTGGGCGCCCTGGCCGCGGCCCTGCTCGGGACGTACGTGGAGAAGTGGTGCCGCCGCTGGGTACCGCCGACCCTCGACGTCCTGGTCACCCCCACCCTGACCGTGCTGCTGACCGGCCTGGTGACGCTGTACGCGCTGATGTACGCGGCCGGTGAGCTCTCCGCCGCCATCGGCACCGCCGCCGCCTGGCTGCTCTCCACCACCGGCGCCCTCGCCGGGCTCGTCCTCGGCGCCCTGTTCCTCCCCCTGGTGATGCTCGGCCTGCACCAGGCCCTCATCCCCATCCACACCACGCTCATCGAGCAGCAGGGCTACACCGTCCTGCTGCCCGTGCTCGCCATGGCGGGCGCGGGCCAGGTCGGCGCCGCCCTCGCGGTGTACGTCCGGCTGCGCCACGACACCTCGCTGCGTACGACGATCAGATCGGCGCTTCCGGCCGGTCTCCTCGGCGTCGGCGAACCCCTGATCTACGGAGTCTCCCTGCCCCTCGGCCGGCCCTTCGTCACGGCCTGCGCGGGCGGAGCGGCGGGCGGCGCGTTCATCGGCTTCTTCTCGATGCTGGGCGACCACGTCGGCTCGACCGCCATCGGTCCCTCCGGCCTGGCCCTGTTCCCGCTGTTGTCCGGCAACCGCGGCCTCGCCGTCACCGCGGCCGTCTACGCGGGCGGACTGCTGACGGGGTACGCGGTCGGTTTCGCGGCCACCTACTTCTTCGGTCTCGGCGGCATCCGCGACAATGGTCTCGACAGCGGCCTCGACAGTGGCCTCGACGGCCGGTCACCGGCCCGGCCGGCGGAGCAGGCCGCCGTGTAGCCGCGCTGTCGGTGGCGCGTGCGAGGCTGGGGGCATGAACCACGCACAGCTGACCGCCCTGGGCCGTGCTCTGCGGCTGCTCGGAGAGCACGGCGACGCCTTGAACGCCGACACCCCCGACGCCAAGCTGCACGAGGTCAAGGCGGACCTGAAGCGGGCCCTGGACCTGCTGGACGAGACGGTGACGACGGCCAAGCCGACCACCCGCTGCTCCGAGCATCCGAACGGCCCGGTGGACGAGGGCGCCCCGGACCGCTGTCTGCTCTGCGAGACCCGCCGCCGCACCGCCCGCCGCACCGAGGTCAACGACGCGTACACGCACGGCCGGACGCCCGCCCCGGACGAGCTGCCCGACCGCACGATGTCCCGCTACGGCGTGCGCGGCGACCGCCCCCAGCCCCAGCAGCGCTGGCTCCCGGAGGTCTGGAACGGCCAGACGTGGCTCCTGTGCGGCACCCCCCGCCGCGACCGCCAGGAAGCCGAGCGCTTCCTCGCCGCCGAACGCCGGGCCCCCCGCCCCGGCATGGCCTACCGCCTCGTCCACGAGTTCACCGACTACGAGGTGCTGCGCATCTGGGGCACCCCGGTCAAGGTCGACATCGAGCCCATGGGGAACCTCTAGGCAGGCCGAGGGCCTCTGGGCGGGCCCAAGCCCTCTGGGCAGGGCGAGGCCCGAAAGCGGGCCCCCTTCCGGCCCCGGCCCCGTGCGGGACTCCACGAACCCCGGCCCCGTGATCGCCTTCGGCACGGAAGCGTGGGGCGCCCTCGTCGGGCACCTCGGCGCCACCGGCTGACCGGCGCGGAGCGTACTGCGCACCGCGCAGCACACAAAAAGGGACGGCGCCCGCGTGCAGCAGGCGCCGTCCCTCCCCCGTTCCCCCCGTTTCCGGGAAGCTGTCAGCTCAGCGTGCTCAGCGCCGCCGCGTCGTACGGCGCGAGGTCGTCGAAGCGGCCGGCCAGGACCTTCGCCGCCCACTCGGGGTCCTGGAGCAGCGCGCGGCCGACGGCCACGAGGTCGAACTCGTCGCGCTCCATGCGGTCGAGGAGGTCGTCGATGCCCTTGACCGGGGAGCCCTCGCCCACGAAGGCCTTGATGAAGTCGCCGTCCAGGCCGACCGAGCCGACGGTGATGGTGGGCTTGCCCGTCAGCTTCTTCGTCCAGCCGGCGAGGTTGAGGTCGGAGCCGTCGAACTCGGGCACCCAGTAGCGCCGCGTGGAGGCGTGGAAGGAGTCCACTCCGGCCGCGGCGAGCGGGGCGAGGATCGCCTCCAGCTCCTCCGGGGTCTCCGCGAGCCGGGCCTCGTACGCCTGCTGCTTCCACTGCGAGTAGCGGAAGATGACGGGGAACTCGGGCGAGACGGCCGCCCGCACCGCGGCGACGATCTCCGCCGAGAACTTCGTACGGGCCACCGGGTCGCCGCCGTACGCGTCCTCGCGCCGGTTGGTGCCCGCCCAGTGGAACTGGTCGAGCAGGTAGCCGTGGGCGCCGTGCAGTTCGACACCGTCGAAGCCGATGCGCTCGGCGTCGGCGGCGGCCTTGGCGAACGCCTCGACGACGTCGTCGAGGTCCTGCTGGGTCATGCTCTTGCCGGTGACCTCGGCGCCCTCCTTGTAGAGGCCGGAGGGGCCGACCGGCGGGGCGTCGGTGAAGGGCGGCTCGCCCGCCTTGCGGACCATGCCTATGTGCCAGAGCTGCGGGACGATCGTGCCGCCCCCCGCGTGCACGGCGTCGGCGACCTTCGCCCATCCGGCGAGCTGGTCCTCGCCGTGGAAGCGCGGCACCGCGTCGCTCTGTCCGGCCGAGTCGTGGCCGACGTAGGTGCCCTCGGTGACGATCAGGCCGACACCTGCGGCGGCACGGCGGGAGTAGTAGCCGACCACGTCCTCTCCCGGCACACCGCCCGGCGAGAACATCCGGGTCATCGGGGCCATGGCGATCCGGTTCGGGACGGTCAGGCCGTTGATGGAGACAGGCCGGGACAGGATCTCGGCTGCGCGGGACGCGGCGTCAGCGGTCACGTGGGGGCTCCTCGGAGAGGTGGTCGGTATGACGTCGAGTGGTCTGCGATGCAGGAGATTCCATGCGGTATGTGCACATGCATCAACTGCTCTTCAGCGTCAACCTCCGCACCGGGCGGGGCATTCCGCCACCCCCGGACTCATCCCTGTGATCCGGGCCACGTCCCGGGCCGGGCCGTGGCCGGGAGACGTCCGGGCCGGGCCGGGAAACGCCCGAGGGCGGCACCCTCCCTCGCGGGAAGGTGCCGCCCTCGAAACGTCAGGACGTTGATCGACCGGGGTCGATCAGAAGTCCATGTCACCGCCCGGCATGCCGCCCGGAGCGGCCGCGGAGGCCTTCTCCGGCTTGTCGGCGATGACGGCCTCGGTGGTCAGGAACAGCGCGGCGATGGAGGCGGCGTTCTGCAGGGCAGAGCGCGTCACCTTCGCCGGGTCGATGATGCCTTCGGCGATCATGTCGACGTACTCACCGGTCGCGGCGTTGAGGCCGTGGCCGACGGGAAGGTTGCGGACCTTCTCGACGATGACGCCACCCTCGAGGCCACCGTTGACGGCGATCTGCTTGAGCGGGGCCTCCAGGGCCAGACGCACGGCGTTGGCGCCGGTCGCCTCGTCACCCGTGAGCTCGAGCTTCTCGAAGACCGAGGAAGCCTGGAGCAGGGCCACGCCACCACCGGCGACGATGCCCTCCTCGACGGCCGCCTTCGCGTTGCGAACGGCGTCCTCGATGCGGTGCTTGCGCTCCTTGAGCTCGACCTCGGTGGCGGCACCGGCCTTGATGACGGCCACGCCGCCGGCCAGCTTCGCCAGACGCTCCTGGAGCTTCTCGCGGTCGTAGTCCGAGTCCGAGTTCTCGATCTCGGCACGGATCTGGTTCACACGGCCGGCGACCTGGTCGGCAGAGCCGGAGCCGTCGACGATCGTGGTCTCGTCCTTGGTGATGACGACCTTGCGGGCACGGCCCAGCAGGTCCAGACCCGCGTTCTCCAGCTTGAGGCCGACCTCCTCGGAGATGACCTCGCCGCCCGTGAGGATGGCGATGTCGCCGAGCATGGCCTTGCGGCGGTCACCGAAGCCCGGAGCCTTGACGGCGACGGACTTGAAGGTGCCACGGATCTTGTTGACGACCAGGGTCGACAGGGCCTCGCCCTCGACGTCCTCGGCGATGATCAGCAGCGGCTTGCCGCCCTGCATGACCTTCTCCAGGAGCGGGAGCAGGTCCTTCACGTTCGCGATCTTGGAGTTCGCGATCAGGATGTACGGGTCGTCGAGGACGGCCTCCATACGCTCCATGTCGGTGGCGAAGTACGCCGAGATGTAGCCCTTGTCGAAGCGCATACCCTCGGTGAGCTCCAGCTCCAGACCGAAGGTCTGGGACTCCTCGACTGTGATGACGCCTTCCTTGCCGACCTTGTCCATCGCCTCGGCGATGAGCTCGCCGATCTGGGTGTCGGCGGCGGAGATGGAGGCCGTGGAAGCGATCTGCTCCTTGGTCTCGACATCCTTCGCCTGCTCCAGCAGGGCACCGGAGACGGCCTCGACGGCCTTCTCGATACCGCGCTTGAGGGCCATCGGGTTGGCGCCGGCGGCGACGTTGCGCAGGCCCTCGCGGACGAGCGCCTGAGCGAGAACGGTCGCGGTGGTCGTACCGTCACCGGCGACGTCGTCCGTCTTCTTGGCGACTTCCTTGACCAGCTCGGCGCCGATCTTCTCGTACGGGTCCTCGAGCTCGATCTCCTTGGCGATGGAAACACCATCGTTGGTGATCGTGGGCGCGCCCCACTTCTTCTCGAGGACGACGTTACGGCCCTTGGGGCCGAGGGTGACCTTGACGGCGTCGGCGAGCTGGTTCATCCCGCGCTCGAGACCGCGCCGTGCCTCCTCGTCGAACGCGATGATCTTGGCCATGTGAAGTGGTCCTCCCGGACGGGGTGGATTGCTCCGGATCGTGCCCGCGCCCGCGACGGACGGCCTGCAAGCCTTGTGGTTCCTTGCCCCACAGGCCCGCGGGCCTCGCTGACCCGATCCAAGTTCTGTCACTCTCACTGGGAGAGTGCTAACGCCAATGATTAGCACTCGACCCCTGCGAGTGCAAGCGCCTCTCGCGAAAACAGGGCCCGCGCGCGGCCTCCGGGCGAGCCCGCGCGAAGGGCCCGGGCACGCCGCACGGCGGCCTTCGCCATGGCGAGGACCAGAGCGGCCACGTACTCGGCGATCGGCCGGTCGAAG
>NZ_JBSFZS010000090.1:0-32920 GCF_053600395.1 Streptomyces sp. NPDC005070
GCCGGTGCGGCGAGTGGGGGTCCCCCCTGCTCGAAGAGCTTGGGGGAGCGTGCCGGGAGTCGCGACGGGGCGAACGTTGCCTGTCGCGGCACTAGGGTCCGCCGGCGGACGGCCGCCGGGCGATCCGGGCTCCGTCGGCGGACGGCCGCCGGGTCGCCCCCGTGAAATCAGTGCATGACAAAAGTATGTCCAGGGGTCATGATCCATCGCATGCAGCCCGATCCTCTGCCCCTCGAAGGCATCACCGTCGTCGCCGTCGAACAAGCCGTCGCCGCGCCCTTCGCGACCCGGCAGCTCGCCGATCTCGGCGCCCGGGTCGTCAAGGTCGAGCGGATCGACGGCGGGGACTTCGCGCGCGGCTACGACACCGCGGCCCAGGGTCTGGCCTCACACTTCGTGTGGTGCAACCGGGGCAAGGAGTCCGTCGCCCTCGATCTGAAGGACCCGCGCGGGCTCGACGTCGTACGCCGTCTCGTCGCGGACGCGGACGTGTTCGTGCAGAACCTCGCCCAAGGGGCGGCGGCGCGGCTGGGCCTGGACGCGGCGACCCTGTGTGCCGAGCATGCCCGGCTGATCGCCGTGGACATCTCCGGCTACGGGCCGTCGGGGCCGTACGCCGGCAAGCGGGCCTACGACATGCTCGTGCAGTGCGAGGCGGGGCTCGTGTCGGTGACCGGGACGCCCGAGCAGCCGGTGAAGGCGGGCATCCCGGCCGCGGACATCGCGGCGGCCATGTACGCGTTCTCGGGAGTCCTCGCGGCGTTGGTGCGGCGCGGCACGACCGGGCGCGGGGGCCCGGTCGAGGTGTCGATGCTGGACGCGCTCGCGGAGTGGATGGGGCATCCGCTGCACCACGCGATGCACGACGGGACCCCGCCGGCCCGTACGGGCCTCGCCCACGCCGTCATCGTTCCCTACGACGCCTATTCGACGGCTGACGGCGGGCGCGTGCTGTTGTCGGTGCAGAACGACCGCGAGTGGCGGCGGCTCGCCCAGCAGGTGGTGGGGCGGCCCGAGACGGCGGACGATCCGCGCTTCGCGACGAACGCGGCGCGGGTGGCCCATCGGGAGAGCGTGGACGCCCTGGTCGGCGAGGCACTGGGCAAGCTCGGCGCCGACGAGGCGGTGGCCCGGCTGGAGGCCGCGGGCATCGCCTGCGCCCGGCTGCGGGACGTGACGGAGGTGGCGGAGCATCCGCAGCTCGCGGCCAGGAACCGCTGGCGGGAGGTGGGATCGCCGGCCGGGCCGCTGCGGGCGCTGCTGCCTCCGATCACGCTGCCGGGCGGGGAGGAGGCGCGCATGGGGTCCGTACCGCGGCTCGGCGAGCACACGGGGGTGGTGTTGCGGGCGCTGGGCATGACGGACGCGGACGTCGCCGAGCTGCGGCGGGACGGAGTGGTGCGCTGAGCCTCACGGCTCGGTGATGGTGGTGACCCGCGCTCCGGAGGTGGTGATCACCGGGCACCGCTGCCCGCCGTGGGGATGACGGACGCGGAAGGGCAGCGGTGCGCCGGTGCGGTGGAGTCGCCGGAGCGCGGGTCGAGAAGGCCGGTACCGACAGCGGTCAGCGGTCGCCGAACAGCGAGCGCCGCAGCCGCCTGAGCGGAGCGAAGAGCGAGACCCGCCGCATGCGCGCCCCCATGGAGCCGCTGTCGTGCGCGTGGTCGCGGGTCGTGAGCTCACGCATCAGTGACGTCGCCTCGACCGTCTCACGCTGCGGTATGGCGGGGCCGCCGAGCACCGCGAGATGTCGGTCGAGGCGCGAACTGGTCGCGCTGCTCCCGCACGTGATCGCAGGGACGCGTGCCCTGCTGTGTACCGTTATCTGTTCCATGTCACTCCCCACCCGTACAAGTCCACCCGGCCCGGGCAGACTAACCCTATCGCCCCCTCGCGGCGCGCGTGTATCTCGGTCAAAGGATTCACCTTCCCCATAAGGGGGTTGACGGTCACTCTCCGAATCCAACCGTTTCCAGGGCGAGTTGGACAACAGGCGAGGTTGTGGGCTGTTCTGAGCCGCCGTGAGGCTCGACGGTCACTGCGAGTGACGTCGCGCTCGGGTTCAGTCCGTCGGCGACGAGGGGCGTGTCGCCGTCGAAGAGACCGAGGGAACGCGGTTTCTCGTTGGGGCGCATGAGCCAGAGCTGATGGACGCGTCCGCCGGAGGGTGTGCCGAGTCCGCTCAGTGTCACGACGGCGCGCCGCTCCGACGCGGAGGCCACTACTCCGATTCCGCGGCCCCGCGCGTCCCGTTCACCGGTCGCCCGCGCGTCCGGCGCCGCGAGAACGTGGGCGATCTCACGCGCCTGGGCGCGCTCCTGGTTCAGGTCGTCGCGTGCCTGGGTCGCCTGCACGGCGAAGAGCGCGGCGACGACGAGGGCCGCCGCGGCCGTGGCGGTGGCGAGCGGGGCGAACAGCGGACGGAACCGGGGGGCACGCGCACGCGCGGGCTGATGGGCCGGCCGTACGCGGGGCAGCTCACGCCCGGCCGGTTCCTGGGGTGTCGTGCGTATCGCGGTCAGCACCCGCGCGCGCAGCGCCGCCGGCGGGGCCGCCGCCGTGGACCAGGCGAGCCGTACCGCGTCCTCCGTCAGCGCCCGCACCTCCTCGGCACAGCGATCACAGCCCTTGAGATGGCGTTCGAAGCGGCGCTTCTCGTCGCCCTCCAGCGCGTCGAGGGCGTAGGGGGCGGCGAGCGAGTGCAGATCGCGGCCCAGCAGTCTGTCGAGGACGCTCATGCGGCACCCCCCTCTCTTCCGTTCGGATCACGGCCCGGCAGGCGGTCGGTGGCGTTCACGCGACTCCCCCCAGGCATTCGCGCAGGCGGGTGAGCCCGTCGCGCATACGGGTCTTGACGGTGCCGAGCGGCAGGGAGAGCCGCTCGGCGACCTCTCGGTAGGTGTAGCCGTCGTAGTAGGCGAGCGTGACGGACTGCCGCTGCAGGGCGGTGAGCCGGTCGAGGCAGCGGCGGACCCACTCCCGTTCGAGCCCGGCCTCGACCTCCTCGGCGACCTGGTCGAAGGCGGGGTGGTGGCTGCGCTGCCCCTCGCGCTGCTCGCGTTCGGTGGCCGCCCGGGCGCTACGCACCCGGTCGACGGCACGACGGTGCGCGAGCGTGAGGATCCAGGACAGCGCGCTGCCGCGCCGGGGGTCGAACCGCGTCGCGGAGCGCCAGAGTTCGAGCAGGACCTCCTGCGACACCTCCTCCGACTGCGCGGGGTCCCGCACCACACGGCGCACCAGTCCGAACACCGGCCCGGACACCAGTCCGTACAGCTCCTCGAACGCCTTCTGGTCGCCTCCGGCCACCAGTACCAGTAGTTCGTCAGCCTCCACCCGTCCCCCTCTGCGGCCGTGCACGGACCGTCCTTTCCCTTACGTCTTCGCAGCGAACCCGTCTACGGATGGGTTACGGATCAGCGAGCCGAAAACGCGTGTCCTCCGCTGATCGGTTCCGGTGTCCGCGGCCGGTCGGCCCGCCGCGCCGGCCAAAGAAGCCGACCCGTCAGATGAAACAAGCTGAGAGAACGGCCGTAAAGACGTTTGGGATTCGACCAATCCACCCCGGCGACCGCTCCGAATGGCGTGCGTCAGGCAAGTTGGACAGAGGACGGACGGCATGACACCTATCTCCAGGAGCGGCGCGGGTCGCAGGACTCTCGCGACCCTCGTATGCGGTGCGCTGGCTGCCGGGGGGCTCGCGGCCGCCGGTGCGACGGCGCTGGCGCCGGGGGCGGCCTCCGCCTCCAGCCACCGGGAGGCCCCGCTGATCTCGGGCACCCCCCAGTACGACAACACGGACGTGTACGCCTTCGTCAGTCCGGACAAGCCGGACACGACGACGATCGTGGCGAACTGGATTCCCTTCGAGGAGCCCGCGGGCGGACCGAACTTCTACACGTTCGCCGACGACGCCCAGTACGACATCCACATCGACAACAACGGTGACGCGCAAGGTGAGTTGATCTACCGCTACACCTTCAAGACGCACCGCAAGAACGGCGACACGTTCCTCTACAACACGGGTCCGGTCACCAGCCTCGACGACCCGGACCTCAACATCACGCAGACGTACGACATCGATCTGCTGCGGCTCCACAACCAGCGGCTGGTGTCGAAGACCAAGGTCGCGGACGACGTCCCGGTCGCTCCGTCCAACGTCGGCAAGGCGTCGATGCCGGACTACGCGAAGCTGCGCCACCACGCGATCTCCAAGCTCGCGGGCGGCACGACGACGTTCGCCGGCCAGGCGGACGACCCGTTCTTCCTGGACCTGCGCGTCTTCGACCTGCTGTACGGCGGGAACCTGACCGAGGTCGGACGGGACACCCTCAAGGGCTACAACGTCAACTCCATAGCCCTGCAGGTTCCGAACGACATGATCCGTGAGTCGGAGGGCCAGCCGATCGTCGGCATCTGGTCCACCACGCAGCGCAGGGACGCCCGCGGCCACTACAGCCAGGTCTCGCGTCTGGGCATGCCGCTGGTCAACGAGGTCGTCAACCCGCAGAAGGACAAGGACAAGTTCAACGCGTCCGCGCCCTGGGAGGACGCCCAGTTCCTGAAGAACGTGACCAACCCGGAGCTGCCGAAGCTCATCGAGGCGATCTACAAGATCAAGGCTCCGGCCGAGCCCCGCAACGACCTGGTCGACGTGTTCCTGAAGGGCGTCAAGGGCCTCAACCAGCCGCCGCACGTGCGTCCGGCGGAGGAACTGCGTCTCAACACCTCGATCAAGCCGACGATGCACCCCAAGCGGCTCGGTGTCCTCGACGGTGACAACGCGGGCTTCCCGAACGGACGCCGGCTCACGGACGACGTGATCGACGCCTCGCTCCAGGTCGTCGAGGGTGAACTGGTCGGTTCCAAGAACGACTTGGGCGACGCGGTCGACAAGAACGACAAGGGCTTCGAGAAGTCGTTCCCGTACGTGGCCGAGCCGACCTCGGGTTCGCGCGGCGCGCTCGCCAAGGGCACGACCAGCGGGACCGACGTGCGCAGCCAGCTCGGCGACGCGCTGCAGCCGGCCGGCACCGGCTCCGGTGGGAGCACCGACACCGTGCTGATCGCGGGCTCCGCCGCGGCGGGCGCCGCGGGCATCCTGCTCATCGGCTCCGGTCTGCTGTGGTGGCGCCGTCGGATGTACAACCGGGCGTACTGACCCTGTCCAGTCCCGGGCGACCGACCCGGTCCCGGGTGCACTGACCCGGCACCGGGCCTTCTGACCCGGCTCACCTACTGGCGCGGCCCGCACGCAGTTCGACCCCCCACGGTGCGGGCCGCGCCGCCTCACCCCCCACAACGACCGTTCCACCAAGGACTTTGAGGAGAGGGCATGTCCCCGCGTACGAACGACAACGCGACGCCGGACGCCGAAAGGGCCACGCCCGACGAGAACACCGTGGGGGCCACGCCCGCCGAGAAGACCACGGAGGCGACTCCGGCCGAGGAGACCACGGCCGGCCCGAAAGCTCCCTCGGCCCCGGCCGACCCGGCGGCCCCCTCGACCCCGGCCGGCCCGGCAGCCCCGGTGACCGTGCCTGGCGCGGACGCCCCCGCCGGGGACGGCGGCGACGAGCGGGTGGCCGCCGTGCGCCGCGTCTCGCAGGCGCAGCGCCGCTGGCGGGCCGCTCAACTCGGCTTCTGCGCCGCCGCACTGGCCGTCGCCATGACGGCGGGCGCCGTGGTGCTCGGCGCGCTGAGGGACGGCGCGACGACTCCCGCCGTCGCGGCTGTGTCCAACGGCGTGTCACCGCAACTGCTCGCGAGCGGCGACCTCGACGCGAGCGTCCTCTCCCTCCAGGCCCATCTCCGCTCCCAGCCCAAGGACTTCGGCGGCTGGTCCACTCTCGGTCTCGCCTACGTCGAGCAGGCCCGCACCAAGGGCGACCCCTCGCGCTATCCCCAGGCGCAGAAGGCGCTCGACAGGTCCCTGAAGCTGCGCCCCGACTACGATCCCGCGCTCGCCGGACGGGCCGCCCTCGCCGCCGCCCGGCACGACTTCACCGGCGCCCTGAAGTACGCGGACCTCGCGCTGAAGCAGAACCCCTACAGCGAACGCGCCCTGTCCTCCCGTATCGACGCCCTCGTCGAACTCGGCCGCTACGACGAGGCGTCGAAGGCGGCCGACCTGGCGGACTCGCGGCGCCCGGGCGTCCCGGTCTTCACCCGGTACGCCTACGTCCACGAGTTGCGCGGCGACGTGAAGACCGCCCGGCGGGTCCTGGAGCAGGCGCTCGCGACGGCGACCAGCCGCGGCGACATCTCGTACGTCGCGTCCGCGCTCGGCCAACTCGCGTGGAACCAGGGCGACTACGACTCCGCCCTCACCTACTACGCACGCGCTCTCGCCGCCGACGACACCTACCTCCCCGCCCTTGAGGGCCGGGCCCGCACCCAGGCCGCCATGGGCGACCGCGCGGCGGCGATCAAGGGGATGGAACTGGTCGTGCAGCGCTACCCGCTGCCTCAACCTCTCGTCGAGCTCGGAGAGTTGTACGAGGCCCGCGGCGCGGCGGGCGACGCGCAGAAGGCCCGCGACCAGTACACGCTGGTGAACGCCTGGATCTCCCTCGCCCACGCCTACGGCGTCAACGCCGACCTCGACACCGCGCTGGCCGCCGCCGACCACGGCGACGACAAGGCGGCGCTCACGGCGGCCCGCGCCGAGTGGGGCCGCCGGCACACCGTGCACACCGCGGACGCGCTCGCCTGGGCCCTGCATGTGTCGGGCCGCGACGCCGAGGCCCTGCCGTACGCGCGCCGGGCCACGGCGACGGGTTACCACAGCGCGTCCTTCCTCTACCACCTCGGCGTCATCGAGAAGGCCACCGGTCACACCGACAAGGCCCGCACCGCGCTCAAGGCGGCCCTGGACCTGAACCCGGGCTTCTCGCCGCTGGCCGCCCGCGCGGCCCGTAAGGCACTGGAGGCCACGAAGTGAGGGCGCCCCGGTTCCTCGCCCTGTGCGGCACGGTCCTGACCGCGGCCTGTGCGCTCGTGCTGGTCCCCTCCGGGCCGGCCGACGCTCATCCGCTCGGCAACTTCACGGTCAACCGCTACGACGGACTCGTCGCCGCCCCCGGGCGGTTGCGCGTCGATCACGTCGAGGACCTGGCCGAGATCCCCGCCACCCAGGCCAAGCCGGACATCAAACGGCTGGGCATGGCCGACTGGGCCCGGCAGCGGTGCGAGACCGCCGCGCACGGCAGCGAGGTCACGGTGAACGGGCGGGCGGTGACGCTGACCGCGGGCGCGAGCACGGCACGCCTGCGGCCGGGCCAGGCGGGACTCGACACCCTGCGCGTCGAGTGCCGGCTGACGGCGCCGCTGTCCGGCAAGGGCGCGCTCACCGTGGGCTTCCGCGGCGCGGGCACCGATCACGGCCCCGGCTGGCGCGAGATCACCGCCCGGGGCGACCGGATGACGCTCACCTCCTCGGACGTACCGCGGAAGTCCGTCTCGGCGGAGCTGACCGAGTACCCGAAGGCACTGCTCTCCTCGCCCGCCGACACCGCCACCGCCTCGCTGCGGATCCGCCCCGGCGGCCCCGCCCTCGTCGAGGAGCGGCGTGACGCCCCGGCCGCCTCCGTGCTCCCGCGCGGTGCCGACCGTTGGACCCAGGCCCTGAACGACCTGGTGGCCCGCCATGACCTCACCTTCGGCTTCGCCGCCCTCGCCCTGGTCATCGCCGTGGGCCTGGGCGCGATGCACGCGCTCGCGCCCGGCCACGGCAAGACCCTGATGGCCGCGACGGCGGCGGCGCGCGGGGGCCGGGCCCGGTTCAAGGACGTGCTGCCGCTGGCCGCCTCGGTGACGGTCACCCACACCCTCGGAGTGGTCGCACTCGGCCTGCTGGTCACCGCGGGCTCCGCGGCCGCCCCGTCCGTGATCGCCTGGCTGGGTGTGTCCAGCGGCGTCCTCGTCATGGGCGCGGGCGCCACACTCCTGCGCCGAGCCTGGCGCACCCGGCCCGCCGGCCACACCCCCGGTCATGACCACGGGCACGGGCAGGACGACGGGCACGGACATGACCATGTGCACGGACACGGACATGACCACGGCCATGCGCACGACCACGACCACACGTCGGCTCACGGTCACGACCACGGACACGCGCACGATCACCATCACGATCACGGCCGGGATCAGGCTCCGGCCCATCCCCACGACCACGGACCGGGCCACACGCACGACCACGAGCACCCGCCCGTCCCCGCGCACACGCACGACCACGATCACGCGCACGGCCATGACCACGTGGACGCCGCGCGTCCCCTGGTCCTGGCTCATGCCACCGCGTCCGCCACGACCGGCACCCCCACGGCGACAGCAACAGCGACGGCGACCCGACCCCATGCGCACCCGCACCCGCACGACCACAGCCACGACCACGACCACAGTCACGGCCACGACCACCGCTCGGCCGGCACCCCCCACTCCCCGACCCTCGAACACACCCACGGCGGCTTCACCCACACCCACGAGATCGCGCCCACCCTCCGTGGCACGATCCTGCTCGGCTTCGCCGGCGGGCTGGTGCCCAGTCCGTCCGCGGTCGTCGTCCTCGTGGGCGCCGCGGCGCTCGGACAGGCCTGGTTCGGTCTTCTTCTCGTGCTCGCGTACGGCGTCGGACTCGCCCTGACACTGACAGCGGCCGGGTTCGCCGTCGTCAAGCTCGGCAGCGGCGTGAACCGCGCCCTCGCCGGACGCCAACGGTGGGCCGGGGGCCGCCTCGTATTCCTCGTCCGCAGGTTCGCGCCCCTCGGCTCGGCGCTGATCGTCGTGGCGCTCGGGGCCGGATTGGTGCTCAAGGGGGCGGCATCCGTACTCGGCTGAGCTACTTTTGGGGAGAAATCGCGCGGATGCGAATGGGGGACGCACGTGTCCGAAGATCCGGGCAGTGAGCGTGTGATCGCGGGGCGCTACCGGCTGCTCTCGCCGTTGGGCGAGGGCGGCATGGGTACGGTGTGGCGCGCTCGCGACGAAGTGCTGCAACGCGAGGTCGCCGTGAAGGAGGTCCGTGCCCCGCACGGACTTGCCGATTCCGAGATCGAGCGGATGTACGCGCGTCTGGAGCGGGAGGCGTGGGCGGCTGCCCGTGTCTCCCACCGCAATGTCGTGACGGTGTACGACGTGGCCATGGAGGACGGCCGGCCGTGGATCGTGATGGAACTGATCCGCGGGATCGCCCTCTCCGATCTGCTGGACGCCGAGGGGCCGTTGGATCCGCAGCGCGCCGCCCACATCGGCGCCGAGGTGCTCGCCGCGCTGCGCGCCGCGCACGAGGCGGGGGTGCTGCACCGGGACGTCAAACCGGGCAACGTGCTGATGGCGAACGACGGACGGGTCGTCCTGACGGACTTCGGCATCGCGACGGTCGAGGGCAGTTCCGCCCTGACCATGACGGGCGAGGTCATCGGATCGCCGGAATTCCTCGCCCCGGAGCGGGCGTTGGGGCGTACTCCCGGCCCCGAGTCGGATCTGTGGTCGCTCGGCGTACTGCTCTACGCCGCGGTCGAGGGCAACTCGCCCTTCCGGCAGCCCACTCCGCTGAGCACCCTGCGGGCCATCGTCGACGAACCGCTGCCGCCGCCCCGTCGCGCGGGCCCGCTCGCTCCCGTCATCGAGGGGCTGCTCGCCAAGGACCCGGCCGAACGGACGAGCGCCGACTCGGCCGAGCGCGAGCTGCGCGTGGTCGCGGCGGGCGGTACGGCGCCCACGCGCCCCATGGGCGCCACGACGCGCTCGTCCGAGGCACCGACGATCGGAGCGTTCGGCGTACCGGCGCCGTCCTCCGCGACACCGCCCCAGGGGTTCGGCCCGGCTCCCGCGACCCTGCCCTCGGCCACCCCGGCGGCGGAGCCCGAGCGCAACCGCCGGGCGGCCTTCGCCATCATCGCGGGCCTGGTCGCGCTGGCACTCGCCCTCGGCGGACTGACGTACGCCCTGCTGAACAAGGACAACGGTGACGGCGGGAACACCGGGCAGGGGAACAGCAGCAGCGGAGGCACCGGCACCACCGACAGCGGTACCTCGGGCGGCAGGAAGAGCGAGAGCGCCACCGCCGGTGCGACCGGCGGCCAGAGTCCCTCCAGCAGCGCTCCGGAGGGCGGGAGTTCGACCACCGCGCCGCCCGCGCAGTCCGTCCACGTGACGGTCGTGGGGCATCACAGCGACTACCGGGGCGCCTGTCCGCCGCCGAGTGCCGAGGCCCCCTCGTTCACGGCGACCTTCACGGTGGGCCGTGTCCCGGTGGATGTCGAGTACCGCTGGGTGACAAAGACGGGCGAGGTGACCGATCCGGGCTGGAAGACACTGTCGTTCCCCGCGAGCGGCGGCAGAACGCAACAGAGGACGGTGGTGGCGACGACGTACGACACGAGCGGGGAGTTCGCCAACTCGATCAGCGTGGAGGTGCGCAGCCCGGTGCGCGTGACCTCCGACTCCGTTCCGTTCACCATCACGTGTGAGACGGAGACCCCGACGGACGGGGCCTCCGCATCCGTGTCCGCCTCACCCTGAGGGGCGGGCGGTGGCCCTGGCAGGGCGGGCGTTCTCCCTGCCGGGGCGGGTGTTCTCTCGAAGGGTTCCGGGGTGGGGGCCCGGAGTCCGGGGTGGGGGCCCGGAGGTCAGACGGCTCCGGAGAAGGCCGGCAGGTAGCCGCCGGAGTGACCGGCCGCCGTCGGGTGGTACGACACGCCGATGTCCAGCCAGTTCAGGCTGTGCAGCCAGGCGCTGCCGGAGCAGATCTCGTGCCCGGTGAAGCTGCCCCTGACGTCCGCGAAGGTGAAGCCGTGGGCGGCGACACGAGCGGCGATCGCGCTGTCCAGGTAGTCGGCCGCACCGTTGATGGCGGACCGTTCGGTCTCCGAAAGTCCGGTAAGGCAGCTTCCGTTGAGCTTGTAGAAGCGGGGGTAGCCGATGACGACCACGTGGGCGGCCGGGGCCTTCGCGCTGATGGCCGAGTAGACCGCGTCGAGCTTGCCGGGGAGCGTGGAGTCGACGTACGCCTTCGCCGTGGCGATGCGTGAGAGGCAGGAACTCTCGGACTGCAGGACGCAGGTCGTCATGACGTCCGAGAAGCCGGCGTCGTTGCCGCCGATGGTGATCGAGACGAGCCCCGTGGAGGAGTTGAGCGGGCCGAGCTGATTCGCCGTGACATCACCCGTACGAGCGCCCGAGCAAGCGGTGAAGTCGAACGACGAGGGTGAATGCGCGGCGTTCCAGAGGTACGGGTACGCCTTCGTGCTGCGGTCGCAGTCGCCGCTGGAGCTGATGTAGCTGCCCGCGCCGACACCGGAGGAATAGGAGTCACCGAGCGCCACATAGCCCGTGGCCGCCGCGGTTTGTGCCTGAGCCGCTGCCGCCCCGGTGAGGGCGAGGCCGGCGGCCAGGAGGAGTGAGGTCATGTATGCCGAAAATCTGGGACGTCTCATGGAACCTCCCTTTAGCAGGATCTCTGCCACAACTTTGGTAGCAGCTACGCGTGTTGACAGGAAGTGTCCATGCCAAGACTCTTATGTATCAACCAACCGATTCACCCCCGTTCATCACATATTTCTCTACATGTCCATGTCGATTGGATGACAACCGCGTGACACGGGAGCGCAATGCGTCAACTCCCGTAAGCCGCAAGCGAGAAGGGCGGCTGTCCGGTTCGGGACCGCCGTAACGCGCTTGGGGAACAGGCGGGAGGGGATACCCCCGAAGAGCGGGACCGGGCGCGACACAAGCGACGCACCGCGGAAACCGGGTGCACGGGGCGCCCGGGTGACAGATCATGGCGACATGTCTGCGAACCCACACGACGCTCTGCCGATCAGGCTCAACGTCGACGACAGCGACTCACCGTCGGACGTCGTCGACGCGCTGTTCCTCGGTCGCTTCGCGACGGGCGAGCAGCCGCACTCGCACGCGGCGAACATCGACCGCGTACGGTCCGGGGCCACTCTGCTCCCGCCGGGCGCCCGGGTGCTGCGCTCCGCGCGCGACGACGACCGCAGCGCCACCCTGGCCGAGGGCGACGGCTGGACGCTGCTGGTGTCCCGCTGGAACCGCGGTGCCGACGTCACGGTGACCGCGACCAGCGTCGAACTCGCCGAGAAGGTGCTGAAGCAGGCCACGGACGGCGCGGCGGACGAGCCCGAACCGCAGCCGGAGAACGTCACGATGGGCTTCTGGTACGTGTCACCGCGCCGGGGACCGCACCGCACGACCCGGCAGATCTCGGCGGGCACCTGGGAGGAGGTCCGCCCCAACTACACGGCGCCGGTGGCGGACGCCATGGACCACCTGATGAAGACGACGCCGGAGGACATCGCGGGCCGGCTGCTCCTGCTCCACGGCCCGCCCGGCACCGGCAAGACCTCCGCCCTGCGCACGCTGGCCCGTTCCTGGCGCGACTGGTGCCAGGTGGACTGCGTGCTGGACCCCGAGCGCCTCTTCTCCGACGTCGGCTATCTGATGGACATCGCGATCGGCGAGGAGGACGGCACCGGCAAAGGCCGCTGGCGGCTCCTGCTCCTGGAGGACTGCGACGAACTGATCCGCGGCGAGGCCAAGCACACCGCGGGCCAGGCCCTGTCACGGCTGCTCAACCTCACCGACGGACTGCTCGGCCAGGGCCGCAACGTTCTCGTGGGGGTCACCACCAACGAGGACCTGGAGCGCCTCCATCCCGCCGTCGTCCGCCCCGGCCGCTGCCTCGCCCGGATCGAGGTCGGAGCGCTCACCCGCCGCGAGGCGGTGAGCTGGCTGGGCACCGAGGAAGGCGTGTCACGCGAGGGCGCGACCCTCGCGGAGCTGTACGCACTGCGCCGCGGAACGACCCCGACGTCGGTCCCGGACCAACGCGAGGGCGCGGACGCGGGACTGTATCTCTGACGGACCGGTCCAGATCTCCGACATACCGGTCCGGGCCGGACTGCGATCCGGGCCGCGTGACCTTGCCCGTGACTCGCGGCCCGGTGGCTAGCCGGCGTCCTCGAAGGCCGCTCGCAGGGCGTCTCGTACGGCGGCGAGGGCGGTGTCCTCGGTCAGGCCGAGCCGGTGTGCGCGCTCGGCGTAGGCCTGCGCGGCCGACGCGGCCTCGCGGGACGCGGCGTCCTCGGCGGCGGCCACGAACGTACCGTTGCGGCCCCGCGTCTCGATCACCCCGTCCGACTCCAGCGCCCGGTACGCCTTGGCGACGGTGTTGGCCGCGAGACCGAGCGACTCGGCCAGCCCCCGTACCGTGGGCAGCTTGTAGCCGACGGGCAGCTCACCGGACCGGGCCTGCTCGGAAATCTGGGCGCGCACCTGCTCGTACGGCGCGGCCCCCTCTGCGATGCGGATCTTCAGGGTCACCCGGCGATTGTCCCGTACGCGCGCGAAAATGAGAGGCATCCGCCCGAGGCGCCCGCGTAACGTGCGATCACATGACCGTGATCGTTCGCGAACTCCGGCACGACGACCCGGTGGACGCCGCGGGCTTCGCGCGCGTTCGTCACCAGGCCCTCCCCTTCATGCTCTTCACCCCCGAGTCCATCGCCTACGACGTGGAGCACGCCCATCCCGACTCCCACTACCGGCCGTTGCTGGCCGAGGAGGATGGGGAGCTGATCGGCACCGCGCAGGTGGGCCTCGTGTACGACAGCCCGGAGCCCGGCCTGGGGAACCTCAACATCTACGTTCACCCGGAACGGGCGGGACGCGGAGCGGGATCGCTGCTGGCCCGCGCCGCCGAGGAGCGACTGGCCGCCCTGGGCGCGACCCGCCTGCACGCCTGGGTGCTGGACGTACCCGAGTACCGCGCCTTCGCCGAGAAGCGGGGCTATCGCGCCGCCCGCTCGGCGCACTTCCTCCGCCTCGACCTGGCGAACGGCACCCTGCCCCCGCTCCCGTCCCCGCCGGACGGTGTGGAGTTGCGTACCGGAGCGGACTTCGCCGACGACCCCGGGCCGCTGTTCAGGCTGGACGCGGAGACCATTCTCGACGAACCGAGCGACACCGAGCGCGAGTTCACGGACTACGACGCCTGGCTGACGGAGACCTGGAACCACCCGCTCCTGAACCGTGAACTCACGTCCGTCGCGCTCGTCGACGGACGACCTGCGGCCTTCAGCGCGGCCCGCACCGACGGCGGCACCCGCTACGGCACCGTGATGACAGGCACCGCCCGCGCGTTCCGGGGCCGGGGTCTGGCCAAACTCGCCAAGAGCCACTCCCTGCACCGGGCCCGCGCGGCGGGGTTCACGGACGCGTTCACGGGCAACGACGCCGGCAACGGCCCGATGCTGGCGATCAACACATGGTTCGGCTATGAAATCTGCGCAACGGAGGTGAAGTATGTCCGTGACCTCGGCTGACACGCCCGGCACATTGGAGATCGTACTCGTCAAGGCAGGCCGTACGAAGATCAGTTACCCGGCCGAACTGCTGGCGGACGACGGCACCCGGGTGGTCGTGCGCGCCCCCTGGGCAGGAGACGGCGTCCGCGACTTCGGCTTCGTACAGTTCGAGAAGGGCGACATCTTCACCGAGTACTACTGGCGGGACCGCTGGTACTCGGTGAAGGAGGTCCGGGACGCCGCGGGTGAGCGCAAGGGCTGGTACTGCGACATCACCCGTCCGGCCACCGTCTCCGGAGGCCGGCTCGTCGTCGAGGACCTCGACCTCGACCTGTGGCGCTCGGCCGACGGCACGGACGTACGGCGCCTGGACGAAGACGAGTTCGCGGAGAGCGGCCTGGCGACCAGCGACCCGGCTGCAGCGGCCGCCGCCGAGAAGGCCCTGGACCACCTCGAACACCTGGCCCGCGAGGGCGGCTTCGAGGCCCTGCTCGACTAGGGCGTGCCCGGTGGGCCTCACCGATGGGACTGCCGGCACTGCCCCGTGGGACTGCCGAACGCGCCGCTCGCGACCCCGCTCGACGTCCTCACCGAGCGGCGCCGCTCGCCGACCCCACCGAGCAGCGCCGCTCGGCAACCGGGCCCGCTCCATGAACCCGGCCCCGCTCCCTGAACGGCGCCGTTCAGAAGCGGGCCACCACCGCGTACCGCTCGTCCTCCACGTCCCGGCCCCACAGGTGCGCATCGGCCGACAGCGGCTCCACCCGCAGGTCGGCGGGGTCGGGCAGCAGCGGCCGGAGCAGGGTGGCCAGCCGCTCGGCGGATATGCCGACCTGGCTCAGCGTCCCCCACACGCCCTCGACGAGCACCAGCCGTCCTCCCGGGCGCAGCAGTCCGCGCCAGTGCCGCAGCACGCGCCCGGGATCGGGCAGCGTCCACAGCACGTGGCGGCTGAGCAGGACGTCGAAGCGCTGCTCCCCGACGGGGGGCGCCATCGCGTCGCCGCGGAGGAAGACCGCGTCACGCCCGGCGAGCTTGGCGCGGGCCCGGTCGATCATGCCCGGGGCGAGATCGACCCCGGTGACCCTGTGGCCCTGCTCGGAGGCTATGAGCGACAGGCTGCCGGTGCCGCAGCCGACGTCGAGCAGATCACCGGGCTTCTCGGGCAGCCAGTCCCGCAGCCGCGCGGCCCAGGCACCGCGGACCTCGGGGTCGCGCAGCCCGTGGTCGGGCTCCTCGTCGAACGTGCCGGACTCCGCGTCCCAGTCGACGCCCACCCCTGTGTGCGTACCGCCGTCGCTCACCATGCGTTCCACGATGTCACCCACCACTGACAATCGGCCTTGGCCTGCGCGGACGGCCCGCGGGTGACGGCCGCCACAGACAGATCGCGACCGATGAGGAACTCTCCCCGAAAGGGTCTACCTCCGTACAACCGCGGAATCCGGTAGACGCCCGAGGAGGCAGCCATGCGCCGTGTGACCGTGCAGAAGCCCCTGAGGAAGTCGGACTCCCGCCGTGTGCGGGACGAGCCCGACGAGCGCCCCGACGAGCGCCCCGCCGAGCGCCCGGAGGTCCGGAAGGACATCGCGCGCACCTGGTGGCCGGACGGCTGAGCCACCGTGCCGTGCCCGGCGGGCGTTCAGCCGGATCGGGTGAACTCCCGTCGGCCGCTCACGGCCGGTCATGGCCGGTCCCGGCCGGTCAGCCGCTTGCGGTAGTGGATCCGGTCGTACGGCCCGTCGGCGCGCCGCTCGGCGACCTCGTACCCGTACCTCGGGTAGATCTTCTGGTTCTCCCACATCATCGCGTTGGTGTAGAGCCTGATCTCGTCCAGCCCGAGTGCCCGCGCGTGTGCCTCGACGAAGCGCAGCAGCCGGCCTCCGATGCCCTGGCCGTGGGCATCGGGCCGGACCGCGACGATGTCGAGATACAGATGGTCCGGGTGCTCCTCGACGACCACGAGCCCGAGGACCGGCTCCCCCGTGACGAACACCCGTCCCGCGGCCACATTCGCCGCGTGGTCCGCTTCCATGGGCACCGGAACGAGCCCGATGCGCTCCACGTAGGGCTGGAAGGCTGCGTCGATCACGGCTTTCACGACGGGCACGTCGGCGGCGCCGGCCCTCCGCACCCCGAAACCCTCGGCCGTCTCCCCGAATTCGCCCGGTGTCTCCGCCATGCCCGCACCCACCTACCCGCCCGATCGCAGTCGCGTACGCCCCCTTGTATACCGAACGTCGCCCCGAAGCTCCTCGGCCGCGAAGGCTGGAGGCGACGTGGCGGAGCCGATACTGTCGCCGCAAAGGACGCCGGCACACCTTCCTCAGGTGCGCTCGAAAACGCCATTGGTGGAGGAACTGTGTCTCCTGCTGCGGGAAACAGCACCCATGTCTTTCTGAGCGAGACGGAACATCATGGCAGCGCTGTCACCGACCCCAAAGGACTGCGGGCGCGAATAGTGCAGAACGCTCTCTTCGCCGAGCGGCTGGTCATCACCGATTCTCAGGTGCTCCACAACGTGGCATTACGTTCACTCCTCGACGGCCGGACCCCGTCGACTCCCGAATGGCGCGCGGATCTCGCCGAATTGATCAGCTCGGGCATGCTGGTCATCGTGCGACGCGACTCCGCGCGTTCCTTTCGTGAGATCCGGGACGAACACAGGGCGCGCCATGTGGCCGATGTTCCGACCGAGGAATACGCCGAGCTCATGGACGAGATCACCGAGGGGCATATCGCTCCGTACTCGGTGGACAAGGTGAGCGAGCGCTTCAAGCGGAGGACGGCGGACCGTCTGACCGAGCTGATCGGACCGCCCGACGATTCCTATGCCCGGACCCTGCGTGCCGCGGTGGAATGGATTCACGGCCAGGATCCGCTGTACTACAACTCTCTGCGCGGGTGGATCGAGGAACGGCGAGCGACCCACGGGGAGGCCTCAGAAGTCGCACTGGAGGCCGTCGAGCGGTCGGCGAACTGGTCCTTCAGGACTTCCTTACCCGCCGTACTGGAGATGCCGGTGGCCTGGGGTACGGTGCGCACGCCGTCCACGGTCGCGCTGCAAGGGGACGCCCCGCAGGACGAATCGACCCTGCCCGGCTATGTACTGAACCCCTTTGTACTGGCGCGCCTTCCTGCGGGTGTGGTCAACGAAGCCGTCGGGCTCGAATCCCGGAAAGTGGTCGTCGACCAATTCGCGAAGGCTCACAGCGGCCGGCCGGTGGACACCGACGCGCTGAGGGACGGCGTCGAAGACTTCTGCATGCACCTCCAGGAAGCCGCGGTCGCCGCCTTCCGAGGCCTCGACGCCGACGCTCTGGCCGCTGTCCGGGACGAGCGAGTCACGGCCAGGCTCCACATCTCGGCATCCTCCGTTGCCACCGGTTCCCTCGACACCCTGATCGGATTGATAAGTTCCGGGTTCAACCCTGCTTCTCTCATGCTCAATCTGCTCTCCATGCCGTTCGACATCGTCCAGGACAAGAAGGAGAGGAAACTGAAGAAGGAATCCGAAAGGCTCAAGAACGCCTGGCGGCTCGAGAAGCAACTCCCCGAGCATGAGAAGCTGCTGCGGATCGTCAGTCCGACGGAACCTCCGGAATGAAGTGAGCGGCCGCTAGTACTCCCGCGGCGAGGCCAGTGCGGCGGCGGCGATGGTGATCGCACACCGTACTCGCTGCTCCCCGAAGGCCGTCCGCAATTCGGGGAAGCCGAACCAGACCGGTTCCTCCACCGATTCCATGACGTCCGGTGACCGCTTCCCGAAGTCAGGGGTCGCCACAAAGGCCTCGACCACCTCGACGGAAGACTCGATCAGGCCGGTGTCCGCGTACAGCGTGCCCAGCCGTTTCGTGGTGGTCGCGGTCAGGCCGGTCTCTTCGTTCAACTCCCGGGCCGCGGCTTGCTCGACCGACTCGCCGGGCTCCCGGCCTCCCCGCGGGAATTCCCACGACAGATCACCGATCGGGTAGCGAAAGGCGGGAACGAGCGCGACGGTGTCGGCCCAGCGAGGCACGACGACAACACCCGGCGTCGACCACTTCCATCGAAGATAGCGCCCCGGTTTCCCGTCCGGAGAGACGACAGCATCGTCGTACAGGCTCCCGTAGGCGTTCCGATACACCTCGACAGCCTCTTGCCTCCGGATACGACGTGGTTGCATCGACCGCCTCCGAGAACAGATCCATAAGGCGACATCACATTACATCGGGTGAGCACTCCTGAACCGGCCCAGCGAGACCAAGCAGCCCGCGGCCCGACTGCCACGCACCCCAACTCGGCTGCTACGGCGACCTGTCCACGGACGTATGCCGGCCAGGGACGGTCCAGCAGCCCCGGCACACGGGCGGGTCCAGAGACTGTCCGACGCACGGAAACTCACGAGCCATGATCACCCACCCCATGGTTGGGTCGAGCAATCGCCAACCTCAAATCCGACTCAGAAGATCACCGGAATCTTCGCTACCGGCATGCTCGCGTCATATGGTCAAACATGTCCGGCCGTAAAACGGTGCAGTCTCTTTGGTTAGGCGTCTCGTGGGAATAGTTGCACGTCGTACCACGATCAGCGTGCCCACCCCCGCACACAAGACCACGAACGCCCAGTACGGCGTCTATCGCCTCAAAGTCACGGGCACGAGCTACATGCTGCATCAAAACTGCACGACCTCACCGAAGCGCACCGTGGTGAGCTACTCCCCTCTCAAGGTGGGCTGGTACCTGTGGGAAAACTGAAGATTGTCACGGCAGTAGCGGGACTGACGGCAGCCGTAACGTTGTCCGGCTGCACCACTGGCCAGGACGACACTGCACCCCCATCCCGTACAACACCGCCTCACTCCACGACCTCGCCGACTTCGGACCGCGCAGAGCACGTTCCCGGAGAAAGCGTAACGAAAGCTCCGGCTCTCCTGGAAGGAAAAGTAAAGGCGCAGACAGCAAACGCCCATGGCAATCAAGAACTTGAGATCCGCGGCGGAATCAAGGCCGGACCTCTTTCGATCCTCGTAAACTGCCAAGGCGATGGAACAGTCAAGGTCTCCGTTCAAGCACTCGGCCTCAGCTTCTCGCTCGAATGCGCGGACGGGGAGGTCAGCAGCACTCTCAATAAAATCGATCTCGAACGCCCGCGCGGATACGGAACGGTGAACGTAACCGCGCCGTCCAACGTTCGGTGGGCAGTCACCATCGGGCAATAGCACGGGGAGGCCAGCTTGGACGCGGGGAGCGAGACCGACGACCCGATCGAGGCGGCGTGGGGCTCTCTGGCGCGTGCGGCCGAAATCCGGGATGAGCGGTCACGAACCTCCACCACTACGTGGGTTCCACCCATCTTGGCGGCCCTGGTTGACAGGGCGCGGAACAGCGCGCTGGGGCGGTTCCGCCCCGTCACCAGCCATGCAGCGCTTACATTCAGCACGGGACCGCGCCACTGGCTCGGCGAGGGTGAGATTCTGCCGGTGGCCATCGTGCTCGTTCCTGAAGGCCACTATGTCGTGCATATCCGCTCAGTCGGCACGGTGCTCAAGACGGCCAGTGCTGATGAAGCTGTGACCGAAGCGGAGCGGCTGGTCGAGGGTCTGACGGACGACGGCCAGTCGTCGACTCGGGCCGTCCCGGGGCCGTCCGACGGCGACCAACGATGACCGACGCGGACAGCCGTTGACTGCCAAGTCGCAGGTCCGGGCAATCATTCGCGCCGACCGGTTCGGTCCCGACGCTCGAAGGCGGGCTCTGAACGCTAGTGACGTACGGCGAGGGAGTGGAATTCGAGTGCTCCGACCCCCAGGACGATGAGCTGCACCACGCCGGGGACGCGCCATCGTAAGGCCAGAAGGCCACCACCTGTGACCACGGCGCCACCAACCAGGTACCACGTCGCCCGCCACGCGAACATCTGCGCCTCGGGTGCGACGCTGCCGTCATCGGTCCAACCCGCGAGCCCATAACCGAACCACAGCCCGACGATGTACGCCACGTCGACAGCGAGCAGCAATACGCCGATCATCACCTGTGCGCCGACATACGGCGCACTCCCGCGCTCCATACCCACCCCGGTCTGTTCGCAGTCCGTCGGTCCGCCGATCGCCCGCGTCCAGCTTGCCGACCCGGTACATGCCTCGCATGAGTACACGTACTCAGAAGCGAAGCGAGGACAGCCGGAACACGAACGAAGCAGTCCTCGTGCCACAGCCGTGCCACATCGTGCGATCAGCCGCGGTCAACGACGGCTCGCCGCAGTCGAGATGCGTGACAGCGGCGACAGCCGGAGCGACCTGGGGAACTGTGCCGCCGATCGCGTCCGCCCTTACAACGCGGTGGTCGACGAGCCTGCCGCTGCGGCGATGCTTTGGGTCGGTGAGCAGGTCGTGCAGGGCTCGCTGTCAGTCGTGCCCTGTACGGTCCCGCCCATGGCTGAGAGACCAACTACAAGCTGGCGTCACGGCATCGCTCAGGAAGCCGAGGAGCTTGCCGCCGGCACCCTGGATCCCGATTGCGCCTGCATGGCGGAACTGTTCCCCGAGGACCTGCTCGCCGAGACCGATGCCGTCCTCGACGCATTCGACAGTGGCCTTCATGGACTTGACGAGGTCACTGACGCGCAGATCTTTGCCGTGGTGGAACGCGTCGTCCTGGCCCTGAACGCGGTGAACGACGCCCGCAATGGCGGCGCCTTCGAGACCGACGAGCGTGAGCAACTGTGTGACTACATCGACACGTCGCTATCCGAGCATGGTGTCGACGTAGTCGCGCTGACGGCTCGCCACGGACTGGGGCGGTACCAACTCACGGACAAGTGGCGGAAGTGGTAGCTCCGTTCTCCAGCGCGAGCCGCTGAACATCGCACCACAACTCCGCACCACAAGCACACCAGATCGGGCGGGCCCAGCGGGGAATCACGGTGAATGCAGCCAGCTCCGACGGTTCTGTATCCCCGTCATTCACCCAGGTCGAGGCCTGGGCCAGTCGTAAAGGCCCGCAGCTTCCCAAGCCGATGGCCTGACAGCTCAGTACGGTCGCGGAATCTCGTGCTCGTCCAACGCCGCCTCGTACCGCTCCAGCAGAGCATCCAAGTTCGCAAGAAGAAGGCCGGCAGAATCTCGGGCTTCACCCAGGTCGCCTCGCTCGCAGGCCGCCGCCCACTCGGCCACGTCACCGCGCAGGATGTGAAGGGAGTCGCCCTGGACCACGACCCCGGGGAACCTCCTACCCGGCATGCGAACCACGGCGTCGTTGCCGCCATCGGTGAACAACTCAGCTTCGATGCGTTCCATCGGCCCATCCAACCTGACATCCACGGCTGACATCAACGACGTTGAACACAGGCGGCATTGAACGAACGTCCGCGCTCCACCGATAGCAGTGCGACGGCGGTCCGGGGGCCGCAGGATCGAACTCCTGAAGCGGTGGCTCCCTGAGAACCAGCGGCAGCGGCCAGCCGGCGCAGGCCACTAATGCGCTGCCGCCCCCGGTGAGGAGAGCAGGGCGGTCCATGCCTGATCCCACGAGAGCTACGGGATCAGAAGGCGCCCGTGCCCGACACGGCGGGAAGCCCACAGCATCTGAACTGGTCGCGGCTGTGGGCTTCTTCGGTGTCACTGGTCAGTTGAACCGGCGACCAGTGACACCGGCTGGTGAGATCGCGCGGAAGGCTCAGGCGGGGATCTGTCCGTCGGTGGCCTGGCGACGGCCTCCGTACGAGGTGACCAGTGCGTCAGCGACGGCCACCGCGTCCGCGTCGGCTACGTCCGCCGGGTACTCCGGCAGGAGGTCGTCCCATACGGGCATCCATGACCCGAACAACTGGGCCTGCCCCTCGGGCCGAGCGAAGAACCAGATGTGCAGGTGCGCGGCTCCGTCCCCGATCCGGTAGACGTGGGCTCGGGAGACATGTGGCAGTGCCTGCACATGGCGGACGAGGTGGGTGGTGAGCACCCCGAGTTCGGCGGCCATTTCATCGGGCAGATCCGCCATGTCGTAGTGGTCTCGGGAGAACAGCATCAGCACCAAAGGCACGCCGACCCCCGTGACCCGGGCCAGTCGCCAGCGCTCGTCGAACCAGATGCCTTCGTCTCGGGCGCGGCACAGGTCGCAGTTCGCCGGATCCTCGCCGTGCCGTTCCGGCTCGGGCAGAGTGGGCGGACGCAGCGGCGCGACGCGAAGTCCCTCAGGTTCGAACGGGCTTATCTCCCAGCCGGTCATCCGCGCCAACGGAAGCCGAAGCTCACCGTCCGCGGCCGAGCGTGCGTGGTCGTAGAACTCATCAGGTCTCAAGGCCATGATCGGAGACTAACGTGGCCCACGGGCGCCCTGACCGTGCCGGACGCGTGCCAGCTCGTGCGGGGAGCCACGGGGGAACAGCGATGCTCAACTCCGCAGACGGAACGCGCCTGCGCCGCTGTAGCGCAGGTCAGCTCCACCACTACCGCTGGATCACCCGAGCTTCCCAAGCTGATGTCCCACCAGAGCGATGGGAGTCCTTGGCCCGGAGAAGGCCGGCGTACGTTCCGGCTTCAGGAGCCGGCGGTCCCGGGGTGCCAAACGGGGAGCCAACCGAGGCGTCCGACGGCGGACGAGCACGGACCGCCGCGGACAGTGGCAGCGCTCGGCGACAGGTCATGCCGGGCTCCCCAACCCCCCTTCCTCAGCCCCCCGTTAGCTCTGCCTTAAAGGCACCATAAGGATCTCCCTCACCCGTCTTCAGCAGGCGATTTCGCGGTTTCTTGGGGCTAGCTTTCTGATCACCCCCCACGGGATCCCCGCACGGAGCGCCCTGCGGGACTCACTCACCCCACGCATCAGGACCGTTCGAGGAGTTCCCCATGTCCGTACGCCGCAAGGCCGCCGGCGTCGCCGTTCTCGGTGTCGCCCCGCTCGCCCTGTCCGCGCTGGCCGCGGTGCCCGCCTCGGCGCACGGCTCGATGGGGGACCCGGTGAGCCGGGTGTCCCAGTGTTACGCGGAAGGGCCGGAAAACCCCAGGTCGGACGCCTGCAAGGCGGCTGTCGCGGCGGGCGGCACCCAGGCGCTCTACGACTGGAACGGCATCCGCATCGGCGACGCGAACGGGCGGCACCAGGAGCTGATCCCGGACGGCAAGCTGTGCAGCGCCGGCAACACCGAGTTCAAGGGGCTCGACCTGGCGCGCTCCGACTGGCCCGCGACGGGCGTGAGCAGTGGCTCGTACACCTTCAAGTACCGGGTGACCGCCCCCCACAAGGGCACGTTCAAGGTGTACATCACGAAGCCGGGCTACGACCCCTCGCAGCCGCTGGGCTGGGGCGATCTCGACCTGGCGCACCCGGTCGCGACGGCCACCGACCCGGTGGCCTCGGGCGGCTTCTACACGTTCTCCGGCGCTTTGCCGGAGCGCTCCGGCAAGCAGCTCCTGTACGTGGTCTGGCAGCGCTCGGACAGTCCGGAAGCCTTCTACTCCTGCTCCGACGTGGCGTTCGGCGGCGCGGGCGGTGGCAAGGGCACGGGCGGTGGCGCTCCCGCGCCGAGCGCCTCGGCGCCCTCCGAGAAGCAGATCGAGGACGGCGGTGACAAGTCGACCGTGGAGCACCACGGCCACGGTGACGACGACGCCGCTACGTCGGCGGAGCCGGCCGCGAGCGCCGACACCGCCGAGGCGGCCGATGACACCGCCGGTACGGCAGAGGACGTCCGGGCCGGCACCGATTCCGCGGACTCCGCGGAGAGCCGGCCGGAGGCCGCCGGTTCGCCCCGGAGCCTCGCCGAGACCGGCGGCGACGCCTCCACCTCGTACATCGCGATCGGCGGGGCCGCCGCGCTCGCACTCGGTGCCGCGGCGCTGTTCGCCTCTGTGCGGCGGCGCGCGACACCGGACAGCCGGCGCGGGCGCTGAACCGCGGACGACTCCGGGGGCTGACCGGCGGCTCAGGTCGGACAGCCCCCGGCGGCGTGGCCCGCCGTCCGCGCTCCGCAGGTGCGGGACGCGGACGGACGGACGATCACGCCGGCGTGCTCGGGCGGACCACCATGGACGAGTGGTCCGCCGAGCCGGTCAGCTGAAGACCGACGCGCAGTTGGTGGTGGACGCGTGCGCCGGGTCGAGCGCGTTCGCCACCTCGTGGTACGCGATCCGGTCGAAGACCCCGATGGCCACGTGCTCGGAGAGGTCGAGCCCGCACAGGTTCTGCAACAGGACGTTGTGGACGTCGGATCCGCTCAGGTACTCCGACTCGTACGGCGTGACCACCTCGTCGTACTTGGTGGCGATGACCGTGTAGTGGACGCCGGGGACGGTGTCGCCACCCTCGTTGAGCTTGGTCATGAACGCGGAGCCGGCGATCTGGTCGGCGAGTCCCGGAGTCGCCGTGGACAGCAGGTCCTCCGCGCCCGGGAAGTACGGGAGCAGTTTGGTGAATCCGTTGAGGGTCGTGCCGTGGTTGTCGGGGGCGAGACCGACGAGGGCGTTCACCTTGGCGGCTCCGCCGAGGAACTTCAGGTAGTAGCGGGGCATCATGCCGCCCTGCGAGTGGCCCACCACGTCGACCTTGGCGGCGCCGGTCGCGGCGAGGACCTTGTCGACGAAGACCTGGAGCTGCGCGGCCGACTTGTCGATGGGGCCGAGGCCGTTGAACAGGGGGACGCCGGGCAGTTGCCCGTAGTCGAGGGAGAAGACGCAGTATCCGCGGCTGGTCAGGTAGGGGGCGAGGGCCAGCCAGTTGTCGATGGAGTTCCCGAAGGTCCCGTGGACGAGGACGACGGGGCGGGGGTGCGCGGTGGACGGCTTGCAGGAGTAGTTGTTCCAGCCACTGCTGGGGGCGGAATCAGCTTGTGCTGTGGCAGCGGGGACGACTGCGACCATGGCGGTCAGGAGCAGCGCGGCCAGGGGTCTGAGCACTCGCTTCCAGGGCAGCATCGGGTGATCTCCTTGCGGCTCAAGGGAGTTGTGGGGGTGTACGCCCAGTGATCCGGATCACGAGGATGCTGTTCACTCGTCAAGTTACGGGCGAGTAGCAGACGTGTGAAGTTACGCGTCAGTAAAAACTTTCAGTGATAACCAGGACGGTCGGCGTCGGTGACCGAGCGTCACCAAGCGGGCCTGATGGGACCGTAGGGCGCGATGCTCGCCAAACGCGTGCACAACGCGCGCATTTCACTCTCGCCCAGCACTTCGGCCCACGCCCGTACGGCATCCGCGGCCGCCTCTTCGGCCGCTCGGGTGCAGGCCCAGCCGAGCTCGGTGAGCACGAGGAGCCGGGCCCGCGCATCGTCGGGGTGCGGCCGCCGCTCCACGTACCCCTTGCGGACGAGCTCCTCGACGAGCTGACTGGCGGCCTGCTTGGTGACCCCCAGATGGGCCGCGACTTCAGTGACGGTCGCCCCGCCCGGCGCGAGCCGCGCGAAGGCGAAGCCGTGCGCGGGCCGGACTCCCTCGAACCCCCGGGCGACCACGCCTTCGTGGATACGTTGCGTCAGCTCGCCGGCGGCGGCGAGCAGGGCGGCGGACAGGGCCATGGCCTCGGAGTTCTGCACGGACGCATTCAAACACCCTTGACTATTCGGTCAAGCTGCTTGACCATTATCTCGAAGCAAGTAGTCAAGCAACTTGACCATATTCCGAGCCCCTGGCCGGACACCCGCCGATTCTGGAGGCACCCGTGCCCGTCGTCCGTTCGTCCGAAGCCGTCGTCCACGAGGTCCACGGCGCCCGTTTCACCTCGTACGCCGCTCCCCGCAGCGGCAGCAAGGAGCTGTGCGCCTGGCGCGCGGAGATCCCCGCGGGTCATCAGGCACCCGTGCACACCGTCAACCGGGAGGAGATCTTCCTTCTCCTCTCCGGGGAACTGCTGGTCACCCTCGACGGCCGCACCGAGCGGATCACCGCGGGCGACACCGTGATCATCACGCCGGGTGCGGTCCTCGGCATCGAGAACCCGACCCAGGAGGCCGCGCTCTCCTGGGTCACCACGTCCATCGGCCTCCGGGCGGAACTGGCCGACGGCACGACCCTCACACCGGCCTGGGCCAACTAGGACCTGTCCGGCACTTCCCGTCTGCCCGGAGTCTCTTACGCGGCCAGCGTCCCCGGGCCGATCACGTGCGGGCCGAACCTCGCCCGCGCCCGGTCGGCGACCTCCTCGATGCGGCGGACCTTCTCGTCGACCGGGTCGAAGGTGAGCTGATGGGAGGCCTGCTCCGCGGGGGTCAGCCCCTCGGCGCGCAGGGCGATCACACGGACCCTGGCTCGCTGGAGGCCGAGCGCCTCGTACATGCGGTACGCGGTGCCGGTCAGCGTCGAGGAGTGGGCGGTCGCCTCCTTGAGGGTGTGGCTGCGGGTGGTCGCGGAGCGGTCGGCGTACCGCACGGTGAGGGTCAGCGTGCGGCAGACCTTCTCCAGGGAGCGCAGTCGGTTGCCGAGCTCCCCGGTCGCGGAGAGTAGCGCCCGGCGATGCCGGTCGGGGTCCAACTCGTCACTCTGGAAGGCTCGTTCGGCGGCCAGGGAGCGTGAGGCGGCGTTCGGTACGACCCGGCCGCGGTCGATGCCGGACGCCTTCTCGCGCAGTTCGCGGCCGGGCCGGACGCCGGTGAGACGCTGAAGGGTGGACAGGGGCGCGGCCGCGACCTTGCCGATGGTGTCGAGGCCGTACTCGCACAGGGTGCGGGCGGTGGCGCCGCCGACGCCGGGCAGCGCGGCGACGGGCCGGCCGGCGAGGAACTCCGTGACGGCGTCCGGCTCTTGGGGCACCACCCGGGGCACGCCGGGCACGGCGTCCCGCAGCGCCATCCGCGCGAGCATCGGTCCGGGCCCGGCGCCGATCACGCAGTCGATCCCGTGCAGGGCGAGGGTCCGCACCCGGATGAGCGAGGCGAACTCGAAGGCACCGAGCCCGAAGTACCGCTCGGCACCCCGCAGATCGAGCAGGGCGCCGTCGGGTGGCAGCGCCTCGACGACAGGGGTGAACTCCTCCAGGATGCCGAGGAGGCGGGGCAGGGCGGCCTCGTACATCGGAGGCAGCGTGAAACGTACACAGAGGATGGTCATCCCGCACTCCCCGGGCTCTGGTGCCACAGCTTCTTTCCACCCGCGGGCCCTTCGCCCGCGGGACGCAGATCGGCCCAGGGGTGCATCTCGTACCCCGTGGGCATCCGGATCGTCCGGCCCCCGGACGGACCACCGTCGCCGGACAGGCCGTCGTCGCCCGACGGGCCACCGTCGCCCGACGGTCCCGGCCGCCGCGATCCCCGCGGACCGCCCGGCTCACCCGACTCCTCCGGCCCGCCCGGCTCCCCCGGCTTTCGCGGTGCGGGTTCGGCCAGTCGCGCCGCCACCACGTCGAGGCCTCCCTCGGCGCGCAGCTCGGCCAGTTCGGCGAGGTTCCAGGCCGCCGCGCCCACCACGCTGATGCTGCGGGGGCCGCGGCGCTGCACCACTCCGCGCACGAGCAGCAGCCAGGAGTGGAAGACGGTATGGGCGCAGGCGTCGTGGGAGTCGTCGAAGAAGGCGAGGTCGACCAGGCCCGTCCCGTCGTCCAGCGTGCTGAAGATGACCCGCTTGCCGGAGCGGATCGGCGGGGTCTGGGTGGCCGCCTTGGCACCCGCGACCAGGACCGTCTCACCGTGCCGCGCCTCACGCAGCCGACGTGCCGTGACCACGCCCAACTCCCCCAGGAACGTGCGGTGGTCGTCCATCAGATTGCGCGAGGCGTCCATCGAGAGCACGCCCAGTTCGGCGCTCAGCCGCTCCGCCGGGGACAGGTCCGGCAGCCCGGCCGAGGCGGTGTTCCGCCCGCCGGACAGCGGGAGTTGGCCACCGCCGGCGCCTCGGGAGCCGCGGTGCAGTTCGGTCAGATGCAGTTGCAGATCACGGCGGTTGGCGCCGAACGCGTCCAGCGCGCCGACCTGCGCGAGCCGTTGGGCGAGCGGCCGGCTGGGCCGGGCCCGTTCCCAGAAGTCGAGCAGCGAGGCGTACGGCTGTCCGTCCGCGATCCGCGCCGCCTCGGCCTCGCTGATGCCGTGCACGTCGGAGAGCGCCAGCCGGACACCCCAGCGACCGGCGGGACCTACGGAACCGTCGACCCCGGACCCGGACCCGGACCCGGACCCGGACCCGGACCCGGACCGGGACCCGGACCCGACCCCGGACCGGGGCTTGGACCTAGGCCCAAGCCCCGACCCCGACCCCGACTCCGCACCCGCACCCGCACCCACATCCACCCCAGACCCCGTCTCGGACCCAGCCTCCAACCCCAACCCACCCACCAGTTCGGACACCAGTTCGATCCGGTGGGCGACCGCCGACCGGTTCACGTCCAGCGGCAGGATCGGCACCCCGCGCCGCCGCGCGTCCGCCAGCAGCAGCCGCTTCGGGTACATCCCGGGGTCGTGCGTGAGCAGCCCCGCGTAGAAGGCGGCCGGATGATGAGCCTTCAGCCACGCCGACTGGTAGGTCGGGACGGCGAAGGCGACGGCGTGCGCCTTGCAGAAGCCGTACGACCCGAAAGCCTCGATGATCTCCCAGGTGCGCGCGATGGTCTCGGCGTCGTACCCCTTCACGGCCGCGTGCTGGGCGAACCAGAACCGGATGCGCCCCTGCGACTCGGGGTCGGAGAGCCCGCGCCGCACCCGGTCCGCCTCGTCCCGTCCGCAGCCGGTCATGATGTCGACGATGTCGATGATCTGCTCGTGGAAGACGACGACTCCGTACGTCTCCTTCAGCGGCTCCTCCAGGTCGGGGTGCGGGTAGCGGACCGGCGCCCGGCCGTGCCGCGCCTCGATGAACGGCCGCACCATGTCGGCGGCGACCGGCCCCGGCCGGAAGAGCGAGATGTCGACGACGAGGTCGTGGAAGGTCGCGGGCTGAAGCCGTCCGACCAGGTCGCGCTGGCCCGGCGACTCGATCTGGAAGCAGCCCAGCGTCTCGGTGGACTGGATCAGCCGGTACGTCGCCGGGTCGCCCGGCGCCACCGCGTCGATGTCCGGCCGGTCCCCCGTGGCCCGCTCCACCTCGGCCACCGCGTGCGCCATCGCGGACTGCATCCGCACACCCAGCACGTCGAGCTTGAGCAGACCGAGGTCCTCGACGTCCTCCTTGTCGAACTGCGACATCGGCAGGCCCTCACCGCTGGTCGGCACGACCGGCGTACGGGCGAGCAGGGAGGCGTCGGAGAGGAGCACCCCGCACGGGTGCATGGCGATACCGCGCGGGAGGGCGTCGAGGGATTCGACGAGGTCCCACAGCTTGCCGTACCTGTCCTTCTCCCCCGCCAGCTCGCGCAGTTCGGGGAGTTCGTCCATGGCCGCGCGGGCGTCACGGGCCCGGATGTGCGGGAAGGCCTTGGCGATCCGGTCGATCTCGGCCGGGTCCAGCGAGAGGGCGGCACCCACATCGCGGACGGCGTGCCGGACGCGGTAGGTCTCGGGCATGGAGACGGTCGCGACCCGCTCGGTGCCGAACCGGCCGATGATCGCGCGGTAGACCTCCAGCCGGCGCGCGGACTCCACGTCGATGTCGATGTCGGGCAGCACCGGACGGCGCTTGGACAGGAAGCGTTCCATCAGCAGCCGGTGCTCGACGGGGTCCGCGTGCGCGATGCCGAGGAGGTGGTTGACCAGGGAGCCGGCCCCGGAGCCGCGTGCCGCGACCCGGATGCCCATCTTCCGCACGTCGTCCACGACCTGAGCGACCGTCAGGAAGTAGGAGGCGAAGTTGTGGTGGGCGATGATGTCCAGCTCGTGGTGCATCCGTTCCCAGTACGCGCGCCGGCCGGCGTAGCCGCGCCGCACCATGCCCGCCGCCGCGCGGGAGGCGAGGACGCGCTGGGCGGTGCGCCGGTCCGCGCCGACGAGCCGCGGTTCGGGAAAGTGCACGCCGCCGATACCGAGGTCGTCCTCGGGGTCGACGCGGCAGGCGGCGGCGGTGGCCCGGGTCTGTTCGAGCAGCCGGTGCGCGGTGTCACGGCGGTAGCCCGCCGCCTCGACGATCCGTTCGGCGGCGGCCAGCATGGCGGCCTCGTCCTTGAGCCAGGCCTCGCCGGAGTCCAGCTCACGCCGGGGGTCGACGGGGACGAGCCTGCGGGCGGCGTCCAGGACGTCGGCGACCGGGCCGAGACCCGCGTCGGCGTACCGGACGGCGTTGCTGAGCACGGGACGCACCCGCTGCTCGGCGGCGAAGCCGACCATGCGGGCGGCCAGACGCAGGGAGCCGGGGCCGGTGCCCTGACGGCCGTGCCAGACGGCTTCGAGGCGCAGGGCGTCGCCGTAGATCTCCCGCCAGGGCGCGAGCAGCGCGGCCGCGCGGTCGGGGCGGCCCGCGGCGAGTGCGCGGCCGACGTCGGAGCCGGGGCCGAGCAGTACGGTCAGGCCTTCGGCGTGGTTGTCCGACCAGGGCAGCAGCGGGGGGCCGTCCGTCTTGCCGCCCGCATGCGTCGCCGTGACGATTCTGCAGAGGTCGGCCCAGCCGGCGGCGCCGTCCCGGGCGAGGAAGGTCGCCCGGGGTGTCGACTCATCGATGAAGGCACCGCCGCGCACCGGAGTGCGGCGCCGCTCCCCCCGTACGGGCTCCCCGACCGCCAGGTCCACGCCGAACAGCGGGCGGATGCCCGCCTTCGCGCAGGCCTTGGCGAACCGGACCGAGCCCGCGAGGGTGTCCCGGTCGGTGAGCGCGAGGGCGTCCATGTCCCGCTCGGCAGCGCGCTCGGCGAGTCGCCCCGGGTGCGAGGCCCCGTACCGCAGGGAGAACCCGGAGGCGGTGTGCAGATGCGTGAATCCCGGCACGCACACCTCCCGACCTGTGAGCCTTTACCAGCTCTCGAACACCTGTTCCCAATTACCCCACCCCCACCATAGACCAATTCTCGAACACTTGTACGACATCCGCTCGGCCCCGGCCCCACCTGCGCAAACACCGGCCGGGAAACCCGAGAGCCCCGCCCCCGCGACACGCGCGGGGACGGGGCTCGGCCTTCTCGGGGAGGCCTGGACGGGAAGGCCGGGACGGGAAGGCCGTCAGCCGATCTGGGCTCCGAAGGCCGAGAGCGCCTCGGGCACCGGCTGGAAGAACGTCTCGCCGCCCGCGGTGCAGTCACCGCTGCCGCCGGAGGTGAGACCGATGGCGGTGTCGCCGGAGAAGAGCGAGCCGCCGCTGTCGCCGGGCTCCGCGCAGACGTCGGTCTGGATGAGACCGTTGACGACATCGCCGTTGCCGTAGTTCACGGTGGCGTCCAGGCCCTTGACCGTGCCGTCGTGCACATGGGTCGTGGAGCCGCTGCGGGTCACCTTCATGCCGACGGTGGCGTCGCCCGCCTTGGTGATGGGCTGCGTGGAACCGTTGTAGAGGTCGACCTCGCTCGGGTGGTCCGTGGTCGCCGTGTACTTGACCAGGCCGAAGTCGTTGTCGGGGAAGCTGGACTGCTCGTTCGTGCCGATCTCCTTGCCGTCGGAGTCCGACCAGGTGGAGATCTCCGCGGTGCAGTGCCCGGCGGTGATGAAGTACGGCTGCCCGCCCTTGACCACGTTGAAGCCGAGCGAACAGCGCCCGCCGGAACCGCTGATGGCGTCACCACCGGCGATGAAGGGTTTGAACTCTCCCTTCGTCCGCTTGAGTTCGGCCTTGGCGCCGAGACCGTCGACGACCTTGGCGAGTCTGGCCCACTCGGCGTCGGAGACCGTGCGGTCGGCGGTGACGACGACCTGGTTGGTCTGCGGGTCGGTCGCCCAGGACGTACCGGGGATGGTCGCGTCCTTCTTGAGCGTGGTGCGGGCGCCGGCCAGCTCGGCGAGGGAGTTCTCGACGATCCTGGCCCTCGCGCCCGCGGCTGTGACGGTTTCGGCCGCGGCCTTGTCGAGCACGTTGACGACGAGGTGCCGGGACTTCGCGTCGTAATACGTTCCCGCGGCGTCGGCGCCCAGGTCCTCGCCGAGGTCCGAGGCGAGCTTTCCGGCCGCCGTGACGGAGAGAGTGTGCGGAGCGGGACTCTTCGGGACCTCGCTCGCGTTCGCAGTCTGGAAGGTGACTCCGGCGACGACCAGTGCGGCGATGCCCGCACCCGTCATGAGGGCATGCCTCTTCGATACGCGTCGGTGCTTCAACTCACGTCCTCCTGTGGGGGGTCGGTCCGGGCGGTTGTGGGGACCTCCGGGACCTGAAGGCGTACGACAGGGGCGCTGAGCACGGTGGAAAAGTCCGTACCGTCGCGTCCATGCCAGTTGTCCCTCGAACCACTATTCCGAGACGCACAGGGAACACACAAGGTCGACTTCAGGACTCCTGTACGACAACAGCCGTACGCGCTCTACGCTCTGACTGTCCGTGGTCACGCCCGCGGATTCGCACCGCAAACACTGCGCCTCCATCACACCGTCACGATCGACGGGGCCCGGGCCTGTCTTGATATCGCTCCCAGGTGGAGCGATTCCAGGAAGGCTCGCCCGTACGGCGGTTGCATCCGCACCGGTTACTCCGCCCGGTGGACTACTCGGACTCGGTCGGCCGTTGTCCCGACTGGGCCCGTTCCAGGAAGCGCAGCAGTTCGACCGGGAAGGGCAGGACGAGGGTGGAGTTCTTCTCGGCGGCGACGGCCACCACTGTCTGCAGCAGGCGCAGTTGGAGTGCGGCCGG